>JACPVK010000195.1 GCA_016191795.1 Gammaproteobacteria bacterium | reverse complement strand
GCTCTGTGGGAGATTCCCGACAGAAGCATTCGGGAATGACAGCTACTAACTAAAATTACTCGTTAAGTAAGTGCCATTGGACTCTGCTACCTAAAGTCGAAAGGCGACATGTCCATCGAGAATGGATCAAAATCATCAACCGGAATTTGATAATCTTTAAGCCATAACTTGAATTTCTTTATATCCTGAAAGGTTCGCAGGTCATGCTGGATTTTGCTAATGATCTCTCGCATATTGCGTATATCCTGCTTTAGTAATGTTTGTAAGCGTTTTGGGGTTACGGGTTCATAAGGCGAAAGCCCTGCCGTGTTGCGGAAACCCATCTCCGCAAACATGATTTCTTCGGTAATCTCGTTCAATTGGTTTTGCAGAATTCTGTTGAAATGTTTCAGGCGGTCTTCAGCAATATTGTTGATGTTATTCTGGTCTATTTGTTCGACTGATAGTTGCAGTTCCAATAGTTGCAATAAATCCCGTTTGCCGTAGGCAACGGTAACTTTTTGCATCAGTTCGGTTTTGCGTTCGCGTTCGACCGGGTCGGGTTCGCGGTCGGGGTGCAAGGCGGCTACCAGTTGCCGGTAAACTGCCTGAATGGATTTACTGATGTCGGCCTGTTCTTTCTGTTCGCGCGCTTCTTTGGCTTGAAGTTTTGCAGATTTTTTTCGTGAGTTGCGTTGCTCTTCAGCCTGGCGTTGCTGATCTGTGATTTTATCTGCCATCTGTTCCGCTATTTTTATTGGGTCAGAAAAATCAAATTCGTTATCATCCAGTGTTACGTCGAATGCCTGTTCGAACATGGATTTCATGAAATCACTCTGCATGGCTGCATCTTGTTGTACCTGGGCGTCGAAATCATCTTCGCTGTATTGGTTGTAGAGTATCTTCATGTCGTGGCGTCCATGCATGCTTATGAGTTCTTCGCATATTTCCAGAATCAAATATTTAATCTTGTCTTGCTGATTACGGCTGAATTTTTCGGTGGTGTAGTGGTTATCCAGCAAGGCAGCCATTTTAGCCTGATGTTCGCTGTAGATTTTCTGAAGTGGGTAGAGTTTAGCGGCAGCTTCTTGTTGCAGTTGAGGCATAGCCTCCTGCCATGAGGCAAGCCGCTTTTTTTGGAAAGTAATCTTCCTGATCAGGCCGTTGAATTTCTTCTGCGTTGCCGACAGGTGTAACGGCTGCTGAATTTCCATGATACGGGGGGCTTTGTTTTGGCTGCTTGGCACGCTGGTTTCGGACAGGATGGGAATAAGGTATTGGATTTTAATAGCTGGATAAGGCGGTTGGCAAATAAAGATTATGGACTGTTGTTATGCATATATCCCAAAGTCCTGCTGTGCATAATACGCGATGGGTTATGTGGTTTTCGGCAGGGATTAAACACTATAGAGCACCTCTAAAAACAGTTTTTTTCCGCGATAGCGGCGTCAGCTCCGTGCTCGAATCCTCATGTATTCCCACATACACTGCGGTTCTCGGCTCGGGCTTCCTGCTTCGCTCTACCTTCTGTGACACAGATGGATGTGGGAAATGCCAAAGCGATGTGTGGAACATCGCTGGCCATCCATGCAGTCGTGCGCGCAGCGCTTCCTTGCTCTCGCGAAAAAATCCAGGTTTTTAGAGGTGCCCTTAAGTCAGTGCCATTCGGTTCAGATACTGTGGGTTTCTCTCAGGCTCTGGTACCGATTTTGCGGGCCCAGGTTATCCAGGCACCATGCCGGATACTTTGTTAAGCCGGTGTGAGTGAGTCAAACGGCGGGGCTCAGTCGCCGTCTTCATTCTCCTGCGCCAGTTGTGACTTGAGATGATAGGCATTGACATCCCAGTCTCTGCCGTCCGCGACCGCGGCCATGACCCGGGGCGGGACGCTTTCCCGTTCTTCATCGGTCTCGAAGTTTTTGAAGCCGGCTGCGGCCGCTTCGGCGAACAGTTTCTCGGTCATTCGCCTGGCCCGCGCCTCGTGGCTCTCAAGGTCGGGATTGGCGCCGGGAGGGATGTTTTCCTCAATCCAGGTATCGACCCATCTCAGAAAGCGTTTGCTCATGACTGTCCACCCATCTCCTGCGTTGTATTCGGGGCCGGTTTCCCGGCCCAGTACGACCCAGCCGATATTTCGGTCCAGGTGAATAAAAGCTTACTGCATGGCATTGACTGATTCAATTGTCAGATCCTTTTAAAGTATTTCGGGTTTTAACGGTTTTAACAGGACACCGGGTTTTAACAGGACACCCACGATATGGTTCTTAACGTGGGTGGGTTTTAACAGGACACCCACGATATGGTTCTTAACGTGGGTGTCCTGTTAATTGCTGCTGTTAGTTGCTGTTAATTGGTTTTGTTAATTGTGGGTGTCCTGTTAATTTTTCAACTTGTCATGAAAGCCAGAGGGTTCGGAGTTGAATGGCACTTACTTAAAACTGTGGGAGCGGGCCATGCCCGCGACAAAACTATAAAAGAATGAGTCCGCAAATAAACGCAAATGAACGCTAATAAAAACAAAAGCTTTTGCCTTATTTGCATTCATTTGCGGACTTCCGCTTTTGATCAAGCAATCGCGGGCATGGCCCGCTCCCACAGTTTTAACTAAGTGATATTCAGGTCAGGCGAGCGTTTCTGGCTTGATCACACAATGTAACCTGATGGTGGCAGCTGATTATTTTTTGGGATGGCTGTGTGCTGCCAGTTGGTAATGGCCCACTGCCAGATTATTTCACACGATTCATGCTCCAGCTCAGCCGGTGCCTGCTGGCCCAGAAAATTCAAGGCATCAAATAAAACGGTGCTTTCGGTTTTGATATGCGGTGCACAGGTTTGCTTGCTGAGTTTTTCGCCTTCGCTGTTAATAGCCAGAGGTAAGTGCAAATAATCAGGCGTGGTGTAGTTCAAGCATTGCTGTAAATAGATTTGTCTTGGCGTGGAGTCGAGCAAATCGGCGCCGCGCACAATATGCGTGATGCCCTGATACGCATCATCCACGACAACCGCTAGCTGATAGGCAAATAATCCATCACGGCGGCGAATCACAAAATCACCGACTTCATTTTTTAAATGCCGCTGATAAGGACCCATGACCGCATCAACTAAAGAAACTGGCTTATCAGCTACGCGCAAACGCACGGCATGGTCGCCATTTTTCGGGCGATGTTTATGGGCGCACAGGCCGGGATAAATGCTGTTGTCGCTCAAGGCCTGCAGTTCACTGCGAGTGCAGGTGCAGCGGTAGGTTAAGTGATTTTTTTCGAGTTGTTGCAATGCCGCGGCATATGCCTCTTTGCGACGCGTCTGGTACATGACTTCGCCGCTCCATTCAAAACCCAGTGCTTCCAGGGTGCGTAGTATGTCATCGGCTGAACCGGGTACGGTGCGTGGTTCATCCACATCTTCAATGCGCAGCAACCATTCACCGTGATGTGCACGGGCATCGGCGTAGCTGGCAACGGCCGTGATGATGGAACCGAAATGTAAGGGACCGGTGGGGGAAGGGGCGAAGCGACCGATGTAGTGACTGGCCATAATAAACAAGGGCCGGTTACCCGGCCCTGTATGGATCAACCCTTGGTCTGCTTTTCCTTGATTTCATCAAGGCTCTTGCAGTCGATACACTGGCTGGCAGTGGGGCGGGCTTCGAGGCGGCGGATGCCGATTTCGACGCCGCAGGTTTCGCAGTAGCCGTATTCTTCCTTTTTCAGCATATCCAGCGAATCGTCAATTTTTTTGATCAGCTTGCGTTCACGATCGCGGGTACGCAGCTCAAGACTGAATTCTTCTTCCTGGGATGCGCGATCCGCCGGATCGGGAAAGTTGGCGGCATCATCTTTCATGTGGTCAACGGTGCGATCCACTTCGTGCATCAGCTCGCTTTTCCAGGCATTGAGAATTTCGCGGAAGTGTTCACGCTGTTTTTCATTCATATACTTCTCGCCTTTCTTTTCTTTGTAAGGCGTGAAGTTGTGCAGCTTCTGCACGTCATTTGCTGGCATCGAGGTCTCCAAATCTGTCCCAAATCTTGTCGAGGCCCCGACTTGGGTCGAGGCGGTGTGACTAAATACCAAGATTTTGCCTGCGAAGCAACCCGACATTATTAAATTATCCGGGTCGTTCCAGATGTGACGGGCTTTTCGCTGTGCCGGTGCGGAAATAAATTAGGCTGTACAAATTAGGACGTACGTACTATTTTAATAGGACGATTATCCAATTATAAGGAGAACAGATATGCCCGTCACCGTACTGGTAACCGGCGCCAACGGCTTTGTTGGCAGCCATATTCTGGAGGCCTTGCAGCGGCGAGCGGATATTCGAATCATCGCCGCCTGCCGTGATCACCGTAAGTTGCCTGCCGGATTTAAGGGCGAGGTGCGGGCAGGTGATTTGCGTGATACCCGCTACCTTGAGGAGCTGGTGCAGGGTGTGGATGTGATCTGCCATGCAGCGGCATGGACGGCATTGTGGGGCCATGCCAGAGAATCCCGTCAATTATTTCTGGAGCCCACCCTGGCGCTGATCAGGGCGGCGCGTGCGGCGGGCGTTAAGCGCTTTATTAATACCAGTACCACCAGTGCTGCGGCACCCGATGCCTCGGCCGATGCCATGAGCCGGGGCATACCGCGGCGTTTCTGGCCGCACTTATGCAGTGTTATTGAAATTGAGAATGTATTGCGTGATCAGGCCAGTGCCGATTTTCAGGTGGTGAATTTGCGCCTGGGTATATTTGCCGGCCAGCGTTATGCGCTGGGTGTGTTGCCAATACTGGTGCCGCGCTTAAAAACCCATCTGGTGCCCTGGGTGGCCGGTGGTCAAACCGGTTTGCCGATCATCGATGGTCGTGATGTGGGTGAGGCTTTTGCCCTGGCCGCTACCGCTTCCGGTCTGGCGGCCTGCGAGAGTTTCAATATTGTGGGACCCGAAGTGCCGAGTGTGCGGCAGGTTATCACTTTTTTACACGACGAGTTTCAGTTACCCAAACCGCATTTTGGCGTGCCGTTTTTTATGGCTTATCCCTTCGCCTGGTTGATGGAAAAAATTGATCCGCTGGTGCCGTGGGAGCCGCTTATTACCCGCAGCATTATTCACCTGATTGAAGAAGTGAATGCAAACAATGATAAAGCCCGGCAATTGCTCGGCTATGTGCCGCGACATGACTGGCGCGATGCGGTGCGATTGCAACTGTCCGAAATGGCAGAACGCCAGACCAAACCGATGGCGATGGCCAGGCCGATTTAAATTGAAAAATACGGTTACAATTGCGCATCTTTTATTTATGCATGATGAGTCCGGATGCCATGGCCAGCAAAGGTGAAAAAACCCGCAGCGATATTATCGTTTGCGCAAAAAATCTGTTTTACCAGCGTGGTTACGAAGCCACGTCGTTCACCGATATAGTGAATGCCTCCGGATTTTTTCGCGGCAACATTTATCATTATTTTAAAACCAAGGATGAAATTCTCGAAGCAGTCATACAACAGCGCCAAACTGATATCCGGACCGGGCTTGCTTACTGGGATGCGCAATATGCGGATCCAAAAGCCAGGCTTAATGCCTTTGTCAGCATGGTGGCGCGCAGCTCGGAATTAACCGAATACGGCTGCCCGATTGGTTCGCTGAATACAGAGCTGGGAAAAGAGCGGCGAGAATTACAGGATGAAGCACGCGTGTTGTTTGATTTGTTTCGTCACTGGCTGGCGCAACAGTTTGTGGCGCTGGGATATGAAGATAAAGCCGAAACCATGAGCCTGCATTTACTGGGACGGGCGCAGGGCATAGCGGTGATTGCGCAGGTTTACCATGATGCGGATGTGCTGAAGCGTGAAACGCAAATGCTGGCGGAATGGGTGCGGGAGTTGTAGTGGCATGCCTGGCCAGTAAATCATGAAGATAATTGACGCAGAGAAACAGAGATCGCAGAAAATTAATTTAAGAAACCTGTGTTTAAGAGTTAGTTTCTGTTGTGGGTTGGCCTTCAGGCCAACGCTTTTTTTATGCCTGGGTCAAAAGCGTCAGCCTGAAGGCCGACCCACAAAAAATTAATTTAGCTCTGTGATCTCTGTGGGTTGGCCTTTAGGCCAACGCTGTATTTTATGACTGGGTCAAAAGCGTCAGCCTGAAGGCTGACCCACAAAAAATTAATTTAGCTCTGTGCCCTCTGTGGGTTGGCCTTTAGGCCAACGCTTTTTT
>JACPVK010000205.1 GCA_016191795.1 Gammaproteobacteria bacterium | reverse complement strand
TGATTACCTGGCCGGGCAACGCTTTCCATTGGAATTACTGATTACTTTGTAATGCTCTCGCACAACCAAAAAGCTATTGCCACAGAGACACAGAGATCTCAGAGTATTTTTAAAATACCTGCCTCAGTCTCACTGTGGCCGGTTGTTTGGGCAGTAACGCAGTGACCATGACACCCCAAAAAATTATTGTTGGCATGTCTGGTGGCGTTGATTCGTCGGTCGCCGCGTTACGCCTGCTTGAACAGGGCTATCAGGTGGAAGGCCTGTTCATGAAAAACTGGGAACAGGATGACGACGCCGACTATTGCGCCGCCGCTGTCGATCTGGCCGATGCACAAAAAGTCTGCGATCGATTAGGCATTAAATTACACAGCGTTAACTTTGCCGACCAGTACTGGGATCGTGTGTTCAAACATTTTCTCGATGAATACCGCGCCGGCCGCACACCCAATCCGGATATTTTGTGCAATAAAGAAATCAAGTTCAAAGCCTTTCTCGATTACGCCCTGCATATCGGCGCCGACGCCATCGCCACCGGCCATTACGCACGCGTGGCTGAAAAAAACGGCGAATATATTTTACTCAAGGGACGCGACGCCGACAAAGACCAGAGTTATTTTTTATACACCCTCGGCCAGGATCAATTACGCCACAGCCTGTTCCCGGTGGGCGATATGCAAAAACCGGCATTACGTGACATGGCGCAACAGGCCGGATTAATAACGCATAATAAAAAAGACAGCACCGGTATCTGTTTTATTGGCGAACGTAAATTCCGCGATTTTCTGCAACAATATTTACCGGCACAACCCGGCGAGATTGTTGACGAACATAATAATATCGTCGGCCGGCATAATGGATTAATGTATTACACATTAGGCCAGCGCAAGGGCCTTGGCATAGGCGGTGTAAAAGACCATGAAGAACAACCCTGGTATACCCTGCACAAGGATCTGACAAACAACCGCCTGATTGTCGGCCAGGGTGAAAACAATCCGCGTTTATTTCACAATACCTTACAGGCCAGCCAGTTACACTGGGTAAGTGGAACCGCGCCAGTTGTACCCTTTGTATGCAAGGCTAAAGTTCGCTATCGTCAGGCTGACCAGGATTGCGAAATTGTAACGATACATAATGATACGTGTAGCGTGAAATTCGCTCACCCACAACGCGCCGTAACACCCGGACAATCCATCGTATTTTATAACCATGATATCTGCCTCGGTGGCGGCGTTATCGACAGAATGAGTAACGAATAAAATGCCTGACTACACCAAACAGGATCAAACCCTCGCACTGGCCGGCGTGATGCAAAGCGCCCGGCTGGTACAACAACTGGCGCGCGACGGCAAAATATCCGGCGCCGCCATGGAAACCAGCCTGGAAACTTTGTTCAAAATCGACAGCAACAATGTCATCGACGTATTCGGCAGCGTATCCGGCGTCACCACCGGCTTAAGAACCCTGCGCAAGCAAATGTCCGGCGACACCAAACAGCAGGACCTGGAAATAACCCGTTATGTTATTTCCCTGCTGCACCTGGAAAAGAAATTGTCACGCGACAAAAAAATGCTCAAACGCATCGCCGACGAACTGGACCGCATAAAAGGCCAGATGAATTATTTCAGTTTAATGCACGAAAACGTACTCGCCAGCCTCGGCGCCCTGTATCAGGAAACTATCAGCACCTTAATGCCGCGCATTATTGTGCAGGGCGAGCCGAGTTATCTTTCGCAACAGGCCAACGCCAACAAAATTCGTGCGCTGTTACTGGCAGGTATACGTTCTGCGGTATTGTGGCGTCAAACCGGTGGTAACCGGTGGCAGTTTTTATTTGGACGTGGGGCGTATCTTAAATCTACAAATGAACTGCTTGATAAAATTCCGGGGAATCATCAGAGTCAGAGTGATCTGGATGGTGATAAATAAATGCGAGTATCGAATTCAGGATACTGCGTTTAGATTTGCGAAAGATAGACCTGTCAACTTTGCTGTACAGATTTAAAGCCCGCGTAGGTCCGATTAGCGCAGCGTAATCGGACGCATGTTATTTTTTAACTTCTGCCACAGCAACAGCGCACAACAAAAGCTCACGAAAACGAATTATTCGATTTGATACATTCTATTTCCTGGAACATTCAGAATATTATCTGGCCTGTCATGCGTCCGATTACGCTACGCTAATCGGACCTACATCCTGACGTTTTTAAATGGCCTGACACAAACAGCGTTGGCCTGAAGGCCAACCCACAATAGAACATTACTCAATCATGTGACTGCTTCGCGTCCTTTGCATCCTTGCGAGATGCACATGGATGTGCGAATGCCGAGAAGCGCAGCGACCGCCACGGATGGCGTAAGTTACGCCTCCATGGATGGAGGTGGTAGGGCAATGCAGGAGCAATTGCCGAGAGCAACGCAGGAGCAGTTGCCGAGATGCGCAAGAGCGGTCTTTGCGTTGGATGTTTAATTTTTAATTTTCAAACAAACAACTAAACACTCGCCACCGCCGCCATTACTTCCATGGAACCATCCCACATCATGCGCAGTGCAATATAAAGAATGACAAACAAACCCACATAAGCAATCCAGCGATGCCTGGTAAGCAGGCGCGCAACGAATGATGAAGCCACACCCATTAACACTACCGATAATCCCAGACCAAATATCAGTACCCAGGCGTGTTCACGTGCCGCACCGGCGACGGCCAGTACGTTATCCAGAGACATGGAAATGTCTGCCACCACAATTTGAGTAATAGCGGCCTTGAAACTTTTAGGTGCATGTTCCGGAATGGCCTTGCCTTCGACAACCGCCTCACCCTCATCCTGCTGCCCCTGTTCACGAATTTCACGCCATAATTTCCAGGATACCCAGGCCAGCAGAATACCGCCGGCGAGTAACAAGCCAACGATTTGTAATAATTGCGTTGTCACCAGTGCGAATAAAATACGCATGATGGTTGCAGCCAGAATACCAACAAAAATAGCTTTGCGACGCTGCTCCGCCGGCAGGCTGGCAGCGGCCATGCCGACGACAATGGCATTGTCACCCGCCAGTGCCAGGTCGGTCAGAATAACCGTGCCCAGGGCTGTTAATTCAGAAAGTGAAATGAGAGAGGCTATATCCATGGTGTTTCCAGTTAAAAAAAGTCGATTAATATTTTAAAAAAACGTAACAAAGTTTACTCGATACAAATAACCAGTAGCTGCCGATAGCTAAAATTATTTACTTTACCTGTTTACCCAGATACCAAATCTGCCGATACATAGCCGGATGCTCTCCTGCGGGTATTACAACATACACAAAGCTTCGCATGGCGTATTACTTCCACAGCCGTCGCAGCCGGGGCAATAAACGAAATTTATAAAATCGCTTGATAGTCCGGGCAACAATCTCGACAAAAGTCTGGTTATGAAAGGGTTTATCGGCATCCGAAACATCATCCATGCGATCATGGTATTTATGTTTTACCCAGGCATTGTAATCAAACCGGATGGCCAGTTTATAACGCCAGTGATTGAGCGGGTGAAATCCAGGTTGATAAATAACCGCTGTTCCAAAATCAATGACGCAGGGTTCATTACCATCGACAACCAGTAAATTATCTTTCTTTTTTAAATCCATATGCGCCACGCCCCGTTTATGCATGGCGCCGATTATTTCGAACATGCGCGCAAAATAACGTTGCTCATCCCGGGGCCGGGTTTGTCTGATGGGTAAACCGTGAATGTACTGGAGCACCAGATATTGCTGGTTTAACAAACCATAACATTTGGGCACAGCCGCAAAATTTTCCAGTTTTTTATAAACCGCCAACTCGTGTTGCAACATGCGGATGTGAAACCAGCGAACAAGCCCGCGACCATGCGGTACCTTGACGACCAGTTCTTTATCGTTGTCGCGGTAGATGAGTGTCTGCCCCTGATAACCGGCGGCCAGTGAATGGGTT
>JACPVK010000204.1 GCA_016191795.1 Gammaproteobacteria bacterium | reverse complement strand
TTCGTGTAACTGCCATGGCGGATTAATTACAATCATGCCACTGGCCGTCATACCGGCATCTTCTGCGTCCGGGCCAATGGCAAGTTCAGCCAGTAATATATTTCGTATGCCACTATCAATGAGTTCACGTTCGATACTGTTAACATATTTACGATTCACCACCGGATACCACAACAGATAAACGCCGGTAGAAAATTTCTTATGTGCTGTCTTTAATGATTCAATGACAGTTTGATAATCCGCTTTTACTTCGTACGGTGGATCAACAAGAATCACCGCACGGCGCTCTGGCGGTGGCAGCACAGCACTCAAGGCCTGAAAGCCATCACGTAATTCGGTTTTTATCTGCTTATCTCTGGCAAACAACGCACTCAGGAGTTGATACTCTTTGGTATGCAATTCAAATAACCGCGCCCTGTCCTGCTCACGCAACATAAACTGCGCCAGCCATGGAGATCCAGGATACTCATTTAATTCGCCTTGCGGATTCAATGATTCGATAGCCTGCAAATAAGCACGCATGGCTTCCGGCGCATTTTTAACACCGGATTGCCAGATACGACCAATACCGGTGTCATAATCACGGGTCTTTTTCGCCCAGTCGCCATGCAAATCATACAAACCGGCGCCGGCATGGGTATCCACATAAAGAAACGGTTTATCTTTTTGCTTCATATACTCCAGCACCAGCATCAATACACAGTGCTTGAGTACATCGGCATGATTACCGGCATGAAAAGCGTGGCGATAACTGAGCATTACGTTAGCTCCTCAAACATACCTGAGCGCTGGACAGGTGTGCGATCACTACACATTAAAAGCATAAATCTGCAAATGAACGCAAATACACACAAATAATAATCCCTGTTTTGCTTTTCTTTATTTGCGTTCATTTGCGGAAATATTTTGCTTTTCAAAAAAATGACGATCCGAAATCAATACTCGGTGTATTTTTTGGCGCTGCCACGCACCCGGTCTGCCGGGTACTTTTCGGCGTTCATTTTTAGCTTCTTTTCAGCCGCCGCTAACAAATCGATATCGAGTTTGTCAGCCATGCGCACCAGGTAGGTAAAAATATCAGCCATTTCCAGCTCGACTTCGCTGCGTTTATCAGCAGGCAGGGTTTTACTTTGTTCCTCGGTCAACCACTGAAAATGCTCGACCAGTTCGGCGGCTTCGGCTATCAGGGCCATAGAAAGATTTTTTGGTGAATGAAACTGATCCCAGTCCCTGGCCGCAGCAAAATCGCGTAACGCGTGCTTGAATTGATCAATTGTCAGTGTCGACATTTTCATCTCCCATAACGTAAAAGTGCGCCTCGCAGGCGCACTTGTCAGCAAATACCGGTCAACTTATTTACTGTCCAGCATTTCTTTTCGCAACTGCTCAACCGTAGTATGACGAACGTCTTTACCCTTCACCAGATAAATCACGTATTCACAAATATTTTTGGAATGATCACCAATACGTTCCAGTGCACGCGCCGCCCACAACACACTGATAGAACGCTTGATGCAACGCGGATCTTCCATCATGCGGGTAATTAACTGGCGCACCATAGCTTCGTATTCCTGATCCACACGCTGATCGTCTGCGGCAGTGGTAATGGCCGCTTCCACATCCATACGTGCAAAGGCGTCCAGAGCGTCATGCAACATTTTCCGTGCATGCTCACCCAAATGACGAATTTCCGGGAAGTTATTCGACGTACCGCCCACATCTGCCAGTTCCTTGGCCATGCGCGCCACTTTTTCGGCTTCGTCACCGATGCGTTCCAGATCGGTAATGGTTTTAACGATCATCAGTACCAGACGCAAATCACCGGCCGTGGGCTGGCGGCGGGCAATGATATTGGTGCATTGTTCGTCGATCGAGACTTCCATGGCATTTACCTTGAAATCGTTTTCGACGATGCGCTCCGCCAGTATGGCGTCGCCTTCAATCAAGGCCTGACAGGCATTTTGCACATGGGTCTCAACCAGACCACCCATGGTCATCACCTTGTTTCTAACCGACTCCAGGTCGGAATTAAACTGTTGTGAAATATGTGCGCTCATACTGCTGTCCTGTTAATGAGTGTATAAAAAATCATGTTCAACATATCCTCACGTTTACCCTCACACACCATCATAAAGCCGATGGTTCCCCCCTCTCCCGCAACCGGGCGAGGGACTGTTTGTGTCGCCATGCGACATTGGTATTATCCGTAACGACCGGTTATGTAATCTTCCGTCTGTTTCTTTTCCGGATTGGTAAACAACTTGTCGGTTGCACCAAACTCAATCAGATCACCCATATACATGAAGGCGGTGTAATCGGAAACACGTGCCGCCTGCTGCATATTGTGGGTCACAATAACGATAGTGTAGTCCGACTTGAGCTCATAAATCAGTTCTTCGATTTTCAGAGTGGAAATCGGGTCCAGTGCCGAAGCCGGCTCGTCCAGCAAAAGCACTTCTGGCTTGATGGCCACCGCGCGTGCAATAACCAGACGCTGTTGCTGACCACCTGACAAACCCATGGCGCTTTCATGCAAGCGGCCTGACACTTCATCCCACAGGGCCGCACTTTTTAAAGCCCATTCAACGCGCTCATCGAGAATATGCCGCTTGTTTATACCCTGCAGGCGTAAACCGTAGGCGACATTTTCATAGATGGTTTTGGGAAATGGATTGGGGCGTTGAAACACCATACCAACACGCCTTCTTAACGCCGAGATATCAATATTTCTTTCATTGATATCTTCACCATCGAGTTTGATTTCGCCTTCGATGCGTACGCCGTCCACCAGATCATTCATGCGATTAAAACAGCGTAACAAAGTCGATTTACCGCAACCGCTAGGGCCGATAAAAGCGGTAACACGTTTACGCGGCACCACCATATTAACGTTATTCAATGCACGCTTTTGCCCGTAATAAAGCTGAAGATTATTTACCTGTAAGCAGATATCTTCATCTTCCAGACGTGTTTTCGTAGCACCAAACGATAACTTGCTGGGATCTATGGAATGAGTCTGTATATGTGAGTTGGGAGTTTCCATCAGTGTTCAAACGCCTTGAATTTTTCGCGCAAGCGATTGCGCAACATAATTGCAGTGATATTCAATAACACTATCACCATGACCAGTAAAAACGCGGTGGCATAAACCAGCGGTCGTGCTGCTTCAACATTTGGGCTTTGAAAACCCACATCATAAATATGAAACCCAAGATGCATAAATTTACGTTCAACATGCATAAACGGAAAGTTTTCATCCAGCGGTAATTCCGGCGCCAGTTTCACCACACCCACCAGCATCAATGGCGCCACTTCACCGGCAGCACGAGCGATAGCCAGAATTAATCCGGTCATAATCGCCGGACTGGCCATAGGCAACACCACTTTCCAGATGGTTTCGAATTTGGTTGCACCCAGGGCTAGGCTGCCTTCGCGCAGGGCACTGGGAATACGCGCCAGACCTTCTTCCGTTGAAACAATCACCACCGGCAAGGTCAACAGGGACAGCGTTAACGATGCCCATAATAATCCGGGCGTGCCAAATACCGGTGCCGGTGCCGCTTCCGGGAAAAATAATCGATCAATATTGCCACCCAGAAAATAAACAAAAAATCCCAGACCAAATACACCATAGACAATCGATGGCACACCGGCGAGATTATTCACCGCGATACGAATAATTCGAATCATGGTTCCCTGCCGGGCATATTCACGCAAATAAAGCGCGGCAATCACACCCATAGGCGTCACCAGTATCGACATCAGCAACACCATCATGACGGTGCCAAAAATCGCCGGAAACACACCGCCTTCGGTATTGGCTTCGCGTGGATCATCAAGCATGAAATTTTTGAAGTTGTGAAAATACTGAAACAACTTGTCAGCCACACCCATAGAATTAGGCTGTAAGGCGGAAATAATATTGGCCAGTGATATATTTACCACGCGTCCATCCATGACTTCAAAACTGGCCTGGTCGCGATTGATTTCGGTTTTTAATACCAGCAGTTGTTTACGCAGATGCTGGTATCGCTGATCCAGAACCTTTTCCTCACCACTGATTGCTGCCAGATTGTCTGGTGTATCGTCACCTTCCAGCGCCAGCATTTTGCGTTTTAAACGCAGACGTTCCAGGCTGTAATTAATGGCGCCGATTTCACCGCGTTCCAGAGTATGGATTTCCGCCCTTAAATCACGCACCCGCTCAATACGTTTTAACAATTCAGACCAGGCTGCTCCACCAGTGGCTACAACCTGTTGCTGTTCGCTAACGGTGTTAAGGTAGCCGTAAAAATTACCCCATTCCTCGCGTTCAATAACGGCAAGATGTTTGGGAGCATCGGTACTTTTGATATGTTGTGCATCCAGCCAGCGAAAGTCGGTGCCAAGTATTTCGCGATTGCCGGTTTTAATTAACCGCCGCTCCACTTCCAGCGCACCCTCCGGTGCCTTGCCACCGGATTCTTCGTAACGAATACGGCCAATAAACTCCGTTGAAATGTGTTCACCGATAATTCGTTTCACGCCATCTTCAGTCTGATATTCGATTTGCTGAATATCGGCAGGCCAGAAGTGCCCCATACCACGCATGGCGATCAGCAACAGCAAACCAAACACAACAATGATACTGGCACTCACAGCACCGGCATTCAGCCATATCCAGGGCGAGCCGCTCTGCCACCAGTTTGTGAATTTAGATTTCATCTAAGCTAAACACCTTGTATTGAGTTCGGCGGATTACGCTACGCTAATCCGCCCTACGATTTCTTACGCTTTTACTTGCAACTTTAATCTTTAACCTTGCTACTTAATTACAAACTGCCGTAACGTTTACGCAAACGCTGGCGGATAACTTCAGCTGCCGTATTGAATACAAATGTCACCATGAACAATACCAGTGCAGCCAGGAACAGAATGCGATAATGCGTACTGCCGAGTTCCGATTCAGGCAGTTCCACTGCAATATTGGCTGACAGTGTACGCATACCCTGGAACATACTGGCATCCATTAGCGGTGTATTGCCTGTGGCCATCAGGACAATCATGGTTTCACCAATAGCGCGGCCAAAACCAATCATCACCGCCGAAAAAATACCCGGGCTGGCAGTGAGCAGCACCACTCGCATTAAGGTCTGCCAGGTGGTGGCGCCCAGTGCCAGTGAACCGTTTACCAGATGTTTGGGCACGCTGAAAATGGCATCTTCGGAAATGGAAAAAATACTGGGAATAACCGCCAGCCCCATGGCTATACCCACTACCATCGCATTGCGTTGATCGTAACCAATATCAAATTCATGCAACATCCAGCCGCGGATATTGCCGTCAAAAATCACCAGCTCTATATAGGGTGCAATGACTAATGTCGCCCAACCAATAAACAGAATGACCGGTATCAGCACGGCTGCATGCCAGCCTTCGGGAATATGGTGGCGCACCGAACCGGGTAGATAAGTCCAGAACCAGGCGAACAACATTAATCCGATGGGAAAAATAAAGGCCAGCGCCATCACGGCGAGCAGATGCTCCTCAACATAAGGTGCAAACCACAAACCCGCCAGAAAGCCCAGAATCGCTGTGGGCAGTGCACCCATAATTTCGATACTGGGTTTAACCCAGCCGCGCATTTTGGGAGACATAAAATATGCCGTGTACAAGGCGCCCATAATCGCCAGCGGCACCGCCACTATCATGGCGTAAAAGGCGGCTTTTAAGGTTCCGAATGCCAGCGGCATAAAACTGAATTTGGGTTCGAAATCATTATTGGCCGCTGACGACTGCCACGAATATTGCGGCTCGTTATAACCCTCATACATGACCTGGCCCCAGAGTGCATGCCAGGACAACTCCGGGTAATCGTTATCAATATGTAAAACCTGATACCCCTGCGAGGTTTCAACCAGCAAGCGGTCTGCACGGGATGACAACACGGCGCGAGTCACATTGCCGTCGATGAGTTTTTCCATAAACAGATTGCGTTCGGATGTGGTGTAGAAAATCAGCAACTCACCCTTTTCGTTAATCGCCGCCATGCCTTTACGACGATGCTCGGGCATCAGCGATACCAGCGGCGAATCCGACTGGAAGCTGCGAACTTCGCGCAGACCATACTGATTTTTATCATCACGCTGTAACGACCACTGGGTAATTTTGCCCGTGTCGTCGGCAGCCAGCATGGATACACCACCGAGCAACATGGTGAGATGTGTCAGATGCCGTTCCGGCGGCAGTAAACGAATGTGACCGATCAGCTTCACATCTTCCAGATCACTCACGCTGTATTGCACCACCGCGCCACTGCGATCGGCCAGATAAAACCAGTCGGCATTGGCATCAAACAGCATGTAATCCACACTGCCTTCTGCGGTAATCAGCGACTCGTTCTCCGGTTCGCTGAGTTCCTCGTCATCACCCACATCATACGATTGCAACAACAGCTCGCCATCACTGTCCAGCGCCGCCAGTAACAGACGGTCGCTACTGCGCTGAACGGCCAGGCGGGTGATGTGATCGATATAATTAAGGGCCAGCGGTTCTTCACCGTATGGAAAGGCAACCGAGGCAATCAGTTCGCGTTTGCCTTCATGGAAATTAACGCGGTACTTGAGCTCAACAAATAACACCCGGGTGTTATCCAGCACCAGTGCCAGTTGCCGGCCTTCGCGATCCAGCCTCACCACGTCGATGACACTGCCATATTCCGGGAGATCAATCGCTTCCTGATGCACGATCTGGCCATCCGCCAGACTAAAAAACTGGATATCGCCACTGGACAGAATCCGGGCAGCCAGTTCACCGCCCTCTTCCATCACCAGATATCGATCCACGGCATCGCCCGTTGGTAGCTCAAAACGGGTTTGCGGCTGTACTTCCACCGGTTTGAAAATGGGCAAAACCACCCACAGCAGATAAAAGAAAATCAGCACCACCGCAAAAATAATGCCGGCACCACCCAGGCCAATGGCATAGCGGGCGCCATTATCAATGAGGGCACGCTTGCGTTGTTGCCAGGAGTGAGCTTTGCGTATGGATTCATTCATGGGCGGCGATTGTATGTCTGTTTTATGACAGTTTTGTTACAGGCGGCATATTAAAGGCTTTAAGGACATATCGAAAGTCGCCAGCCAAATTACTTGTTGAGTTTTCCCGACCCGTCAGCTGAATCAGGTGAGTGGGGCACTGGCCACAAAAAAAGGCTCCGAAGACGGAGCCTTTTTGTGGATTATCAAGCCAGTTTATTACTTCAGCTTGGCAAGTTCCTTGTCAACCACCTTGGCAGGCAGTGGAATATAGCCATCTTTCACGACAACCTGCTGACCGATTTTGGACAGAACCATCTTGATGAATTCAGCTTCCAGGGGCGGCACGGGCTTGTTGGGGTGCTTGTTCACGTACACATATAAATAACGTGACAGTGGATAGGTATCTTCAATGGCATTTTCCGCCGTGGCTTCAATCGGATCCACACCTTCTTTCTTGGCCAGTGGCACGGCTTTCACGCCAGACGTTTTGTAGCCAATACCGGAATATCCAATACCGTTGATGGATGATGTGATTGACTGCACCACAGAAGCAGAGCCCGGCTGTTCATTCACATTATTCTTGAAATCGCCTTTGCACAAAGCGTGTTCCTTGAAATAACCGTAGGTACCGGATACCGAATTACGACCATACAACTGCATCGGACGCTTATCCCATGAACCAGTCAGGCCCAGCTGGCCCCAGCTGGTGAGATCTTCAGCGCCGCCGCATTTGCGGGTAGCGGAGAATATCGCATCAACCTGCTGCATGGTCATGCTCTTGATAGGATTGTCTTTATGCACATACACCGCCAGAGCATCGATAGCCACACGTATACCCAAAGGCTTGTAACCGTGTTTTTTCTCAAAGGCTTCAATTTCGTTGTCTTTCATCTTGCGGCTCATCGGGCCGAGATTGGAGGTGCCTTCAGTCAGCGCCGGCGGCGCCGTGGAAGAACCGGCTGCCTGGATCTGGATGTTCACATTGGGGTACTGGCGCTTGTATTCTTCAGCCCAGAAGGTCATGAGGTTAGCCAGGGTGTCGGAACCGACGCTCGACAGGTTACCGGATACACCGCTGACTGCTTTGTATTCGGGTAATTTGGCATCAACAACAGCTTCGGCGTGAGCCGTGCCGACAAACATACCAGCCGCGAGGCTGGTGATCAGTAACAGACGCTTGAATTGCATCAGGGTATCTCCTGTTGGTTTGACTGGACGCAGTATCTAACGCTTGTATGACAGTTTTATGAACGATTCGTAACAATCACATGACAAAACGACCTGCCTGGTGTCACACAACTCGTACAAATTTCAACAAGATTACAGCGACAATGACCTTGCAACCAGTCATAAACTAATGAAAACAACCAGTCTGTACTCTGCACGACACTTTAATAATGTACAGTCTGTGACTACACTCAGGCAGTATCAAACTTTACATTACCTGACCAGCCTCCTGGAAATTAATGCCACTGTCGACGCCGGATTTCGACCGCCATACAGGGATCATCATGTCCAAGCAACTGCCAATGCTGTTCCAGCGCCGAAACCTGCCCGCCTGGCTGGTACTGGTCGCCTGCCTGGCATTATTGGTAATGGTGCAAAACACCTGGCGCAAGCAAATGACGAATCAGGCGACGCAGGCCTTCAACGAACATTCACAAAACATTACTGACGCCATCGTCAGCCGACTCAATCAACACGAGCAAATTCTGCTCGGTGGCGCCGGCCTGTTTAACGCCAGCCAATCGGTAGATCGCAATGAATGGCACGCCTACATTGAGCGTTTGCAACTGGCTAAAAATTATCCCGGTATACTCGGTGTGGGCTACAGCCAGGTGGTTAAACCCTCTGAACTGGCAGCACATATTGCCAGCATGCGAGCTGAAGGGTTTCCCGAATTCAGCGTGCGCCCGACTGGTGAGCGGCCGCCGTATACCCCGATCATTTTTCTTGAACCCTTTTCAGGACGTAACCTGGCTGCATTCGGCTACGACATGATGTCCGAACCGACCCGTTCCACGGCATTGCATCTGGCCGTTGATAAAAACACCACCAGCATGACAGCCAAGGTAAAACTGGTGCAGGAGAACCAGGGCAAGGTACAGGCCGGTTTTCTGATGTATGTGCCGATTTACCGTAAACACATGCCGCTAATCACCGCTACAGAACGATGGAAAGCACTGCAAGGTTATGTGTACAGCCCCTATCGAATGAATGATTTAATGCATGGCATTATGGGACAGCAGGAGCCGTTACTGGACTTCAGTATTTATGATGGTGAGACAACAACCAGCGAAACAGAAATGTACGTCTCGGCGGATGATGCCCCCGCCAAACCGGCCAGTCATGTACCACTCTATGTCACCTCACATATCATCAAGGCTTACGGACATGCCTGGACAGTCAATTACCAGAGCCGACCTGAATTCGAAAACAATTTCGATGCTTCACTGAACTGGCCACTGTTGTTACTGGGCAGCAGCAGCAGTGTCATGCTTTTTTTATTAATCTCGATGTTAACCATTCGCAACATCAAGGCCGAACAACAAACCCAGTTACTGGAAACCCTGGTGACTGAACGCACCAATGATTTACGTGCCGCACTGGATTTACAAACCGCCGTACTCGACAACGCCGCCTATGCCATTATCGCTACCAATCCAGAAGGCCTGATAACCATATTTAACAAAACAGCCGAAAAAATACTCGGCTACAGCGCCAGCGAAATGATTGGCAAACAGACACCCGTTATCATACACGACGCACAGCAAATTAATGAACGTGCACTTGAGTTTTCGAAAGAACTTAATATCAATATCAATCCCGGAGTTGACGTGCTGGTGGCAAAAACCCGCCAGCAGTTACCTAATGAACACGAATGGAATTATGTACGTGAAAACGGCAGTCAATTTCCTGTTAATTTATCAATCACCGCGCTCAGAAACGACCGGAACATAATCACAGGGTTTATTTATATAGCCACTGACATTACCGAGAAAAAATCCGCCAAACAGGCCCTGATTGAAAGCGCACAACACACACAAACTATTCTGGATAACGTGGCCGATGGCATCATTACCATAAATCAACAAGGCATTATCGAGTCGTTCAATCATTCAGCCGAAAATATTTTTGGTTACACAGCAAAAGAAGTCATCGGCCAAAGTGTCGGCATATTGATGCCGGAGAAGTTTCGTATCGAACACGACTCATATCTGAAAAGATACAATATAACTAGTTTTGATCGAATTGTTGGCACCAACCGCGAGACCGATGCACAACATAAGAATGGCACTATCATGCCAATGGATATGGCGGTTTCGCGCAGCACACATCACGGGCAACCCCTGTACATTGGCCTGGTTCGTGACATTACCGAACGCAAACGTATCGATCAGATGAAAGCCGAGTTTGTTTCCACCGTCAGCCATGAATTGCGTACCCCGCTCACCGCCATCAGTGGCTCACTGGGACTGATTTCCGGCGGCGCTCTGGGCAACCTGCCGGCACAGATAAAACAGATGATCGATCTGGCACATAAAAATGCACTGCGACTAACGTCACTGATTAACGATCTGCTCGACATGGAAAAACTGATCGCAGGAAAAATGCAGTTTGATAATGAAATACAGCCACTCAAGCCGTTGATAGAGCAAACCCTGCAAAGCGTCCAGGCCTATGCAGAACAGTTCGACGTGCAATTCAATCTCGATATACCTGAAGATGATATTCTGGTGCGCGTAGATGGCGGAAGGCTGCAACAGGTACTCACCAACTTTTTATCGAATGCAGCCAAGTTTTCCCCGCCACGTGGAAATATTGATATCAGGACCCGTATCCACAACAACAAAGTGCGTGTTGAGGTAATAGATAAAGGGCCTGGAATTACCAGAGAATTTCGCAAACATATTTTCCAGAAGTTTTCTCAGGCTGATTCATCCGACAGTCGTCAAAAAGGCGGTACCGGTTTAGGTCTCGCAATCAGCAAGGAACTGATTGAACGGATGCATGGAGAAATCGGATTTATTTCCGAGCCCGGCGAGGGCAGCTGCTTTTATTTTCAGCTACCTGTTATCAAACTGGCTACGACTCAACTCGGTGCAGAGTTTAATCACACCGAGGGCGCGCCGCGTCTGCTGGTAGTGGAAGATGAACCGGATATAGGACGTTTATTCGCCATTATGCTGAATAACGCGGGATATAATGTAGACATTGCGCATAATGCCGAGTCGGCCCAGGCATTTTTGTCACAACACCATTATGACGCCATGACACTGGATTTAATGCTGCCTGATCAAAGTGGAATTAATCTGATTCGCCAGATTCGCAGCCGTCCAGCCACACAGGCCTTGCCCATCATAGTAATCTCGGCCTATTCCGCAGATGGCAAGCTCGCTGTCAACGCAGATATCAATGCGCTCGACTGGCTGGAAAAGCCGATCAACTCGGAACAGTTAATCACCGCCATGAAACATGCGATAAACAGCAGCATTAACAGACCGCGCGTATTACATGTGGAAGACGATGTTTCATTAACACAGGTCATTGCCACAATGGGTCATAATGTCGCCGATTTTGATCAGGCACTCACACTGGCCGAAGCACATCAAAAACTGATTCGGGCGAGTTACGATCTGGTAATAATTGATATTGGCATGCCTGACGGCAGTGGCTGGGATTTATTACCGGTCATCGAGTCGCTCCATCCCAAACCAGCTGTTATTGTCCTGTCGAGCAAGGAACTAACCGAAACAGAAAAAATGCGTGTGCAGCAAGCATTAATTAAATCGGGCACATCAAACGATGACGTGCTGGCCCTGCTAAAACAAATGTTGACAGACAGGTAAAACAATAGCGTAACGCAACATCATAAAATTCAGATACAGTAACAAATCCGCCCTTCATCATTCGTCTTGCAACAGTACAATTTATCAGCTATTAACTCGGCGGCAAACATTGTCGGGTTAATGGTTTTGTAGGGTGCGCCGTGCGCACCATTTATCATGGTGCGCAC
>JACPVK010000167.1 GCA_016191795.1 Gammaproteobacteria bacterium | reverse complement strand
GGCGCATCAGCCAGAATACACCGTGGCTCGTTGGTCATGGCGCGGGCAATCGCAGCTCGCTGGCGCTCGCCACCGGACAGTTCAGAGGGTTTGTGATCCAGGCGGCGAATCATGCCGACTTTTTCCAGTAGCAGACGCGCCTGCAGCATGGCCTGTGACGGGCTGGTGCCCCGTATCAGCGATGGCATGGCGACATTTTCCTGGGCGGTGAATTCCGGCAGTAAATGATGGAACTGATAAACAAACCCCAGCGTGCGGTTGCGTAACTGACAACGATCCCCCTCGGTGAGCTGGTTAACATCATTGTCTTCCAGTAACACCTGTCCACTGGTGGGCTTGTCGAGGCCACCCAGCAAATGTAACAAGGTACTTTTTCCGGAACCGGATGCGCCCACGATGGCGATTTTTTCACCGGCACGCACCGTCAGATTGATATTGCGCAGTATCTCCAGTTTACTGCCGCCACCTTCGGTAAAGGTTTTACATAAATCCAGGCACTGCAGCACAATGGGTTCGCCGTGACTCTTGGGCAGCAAGATCTGGGTTTCTGTGAAACGTTCGCTATAAGCCACTATTCATACCTCAGGGCATCAGCCGGTTGTATTTTGGCGGCGCGCCAGGCTGGATAAATCGTCGCCAGTACCGACAGGGCAAACGCCGAAATGGCGTAGGTCAGCACTTCATGCAAACGTAAATCGGAATGAATTTCGGTGATGTAATACACATCCGGTGACAGAAATTTGGTGTGGAACAGCTGCTCGATGAAATGCACAATTTCATTAACATAAAGCGCAGTAGGTACACCCAGAGCAATGCCTATCAGGGTGCCCACAAAACCAATAATGACGCCCTGAATTATAAATATCACCATTAAACTGCCGGGTGTCATGCCTATGGTGCGCAAAATGGCAATATCCGACTGTTTGTCTTTTACCGTCATGACCAGCGTGGAAATAATATTAAACGCCGCCACCGCCACAATCAGTAACAAAATAATAAACATCACCACTTTTTCGGTTTGCAGTGCCTTGAACAGATTGCTGTTCATGTCGGTCCAGTCCTGCACCCAATAATCTTCACCCAGATTACGTTCAATCTGGTTACCAATTTCTCGAGCCCTGTCCATATCATCGAGTTTCAGACGAATACCATCCACCTTGTCCTGTGTCGAAAACAGCTTTTGCGCATCCGCCATATGCACCAGCGCCAGTGATCGATCAAACTGGTGCATGCCTACTTCAAATACACCCACCACGGTGAAACGACGCAAGCGTGGCAACACACCAATCGGTGTGACACTGGCCTGTGGTGTGATCAGGGTAACCTTGTCACCTTCAAACACACCCAGTGCACTGGCCAGTTCACGTCCCAGTACTATTCCAAATTCGTTTTCCCTGAGATCTCCGAGTCGGCCGGAAATCATGCGATCGCCCACTTCAGCCACCCTGGCTTCCATGTCCGGCAAGATGCCGCGAATAATGGCACCACTCACCCGGCTGTTATTACCGATCATGGCTTCACCCTGGGTATAAGGTGCCATTTCAATAATATTACGGTTACCTTCGATTCTGGCCCTGACCTTCTGCCAGTCTTCCAGTTTTCCATCATGGCCGGTTACCGTGGCGTGCGCTGTCATACTCAGGGTACGCTCGCGCAGTTCCTTGCCAAAGCCGTTCATGACAGACAGCACAACAATCAGTGCCCAGACACCTAACGCTATACCTATCATGGAAATCATGGCGATAAACGACACGAAGCCGCTGCGACGTTTGGCACGGGTATAACGCAAGCCGATAAAAAGTTCCTTGGGTCTAAACATGAACAACCAGTCTGTTAGGATTTGCGCGGCATTATAAACGTAAGCTTCTCATCTGTCCCATTCATGCCGCGCAATCGTGACGTAAACACATTGATTGGGCATAATGCAGGCCCTGTTAATCAGAATGCAACACAGCTTATGCCACAAACAAACAATCGCCGCCTGCTGGCCGAATGGGAAAACCAGTCTGCCGTTATGCTGACCTGGCCACACGATCAAACCGACTGGGCCTGGATTCTAGGTGAAGTCGATACGGTTTATGGTGAAATCAGCCGCGCCATCAGCCGTCATGAGCGCTTATTGATTGTGTACCGCGATGCTGCCCACAAACAGCACATTGAAAACGTCATTGCCGACAGCAGCGCCATCAAGGCTTGTGTGTTTGTGCAATGTGCATCCAATGATTCCTGGGCGCGTGATCACGGACCGATCAGTGTTATGCAGCAAGGCAAACCGGTGTTACTCGATTTTCAATTCAACGGCTGGGGCGGAAAATACGAAAGCACACTGGATAATGCCATTAGTAAACACATTCATGATCAGGGCATTTTCAAATGTGTCTTCAACACCCTGACTCTCATACTGGAAGGTGGCAGCATTGAAAGTGATGGCGTAGGAACACTATTGACCACCGAGCAATGTTTACTCACGCCCACCCGCAATCCAGGCCTGTCCAAATCCGATATCGAAAAAATTCTGATTAGCGAATTTGGCCTCAAACGTATTCTATGGTTAAGCGAAGGCCATCTTGCCGGTGATGACACGGATGCCCATATCGACACCCTGGCCAGATTCTGCAACCCGCAAACCATCGCCTATTGCACTTGCGACGATACCGATGATGAACACTACACCGGTCTCAAGGCCATGGAAAAACAGCTCAAGGCGTTTCGCACAGCCAGCAACCAGCCCTATACTCTGGTACCTCTGCCTATACCGGCTGCGCGTTATGCAGAGGATGGCCGCAGACTGCCTGCCACCTACGCCAATTTTTTAATTATAAATAAAGCGGTGCTGGTACCGGTTTATGATGACAGCCATGATGCCATCGCTCTGGAAAACTTGCGTACAGCGTTTCCACAGCATGAAATTATCGCCATCAACTGCGTGCCCATTATTAAACAATATGGCAGCCTGCATTGTCTGACCATGCAACTGGCTGCTGGAGTCATCTGATGCCAAAGCTCGCGCTCATTCAACATCGTTGCACCGACAACACGGCGAATAACCTTGCCGCGATTGAACAGAAAATATCCACCGCCGCACAAGCCGGCGCACAACTGGTGTTGTTGCAGGAATTACACAACAGTCTTTATTTTTGTCAGAGCGAAAATGCCAAACAATTTGATCTGGCAGAGACCATTCCGGGACCAAGTTGCGACAGACTGGGTAAACTGGCGGCACAACATAAAATAGTTATTGTGTCATCGCTGTTTGAAAAACGCGCCAAAGGCCTGTATCACAACACCGCTGTGGTGTTTGAAACGGACGGCAGCATTGCCGGCATTTATCGCAAAATGCACATACCTGATGATCCGGGTTATTACGAAAAATATTATTTCCTGCCCGGCGACATCGGTTTTGAACCGATTACAACGTCGCCGGGCAAACTGGGCGTACTGGTCTGCTGGGATCAATGGTATCCGGAAGCGGCACGCCTGATGGCACTTAAGGGCGCCGATATTTTGCTGTATCCAACCGCTATTGGATGGGACCCGGCCGAT
>JACPVK010000166.1 GCA_016191795.1 Gammaproteobacteria bacterium | reverse complement strand
CCGTTGGTTTGTTGTATCGTCAGGGGTATTTTACCCAGACCATCGATTCTAATGGGCAGCAAATTTCCAGTTATTTCAAAACCAGTTTCAGTGAGTTACCTATTAAGCCGGCGGTTGATACGAAAGGCGACCGCATCATGATCGAAGTCGATATGCCGGGACGTACCGTGCACCTGCGTGCCTGGCATGCATGCGCCGGTCATATTGATATGTATTTGCTGGATAGTAATCTGAGCGAAAATAACGAAGAAGATCGTCAAATAACTTTTCAGTTATACGGTGGCGATATCACCATGCGTATACAGCAGGAAATCGTTCTGGGTATTGGCGGCGTACGTCTGTTACGTAAACTGGGCTTGCAGCCTACGGCCTGGCATATCAATGAAGGCCACGCTGCATTTCAGATTCTCGAACGTTGCCGTGAACTGGTGGAAACCGGTATGGAATTTTGTGCGGCGCTGGAACTGGTGGCATCCGGTACTGTATTTACCACACATACGCCTGTACCGGCCGGTCACGATATGTTCGATGAAAAACTGATGAGCAGTTATTTTGGTCGCTATAGTGAACAATTGCATCTGGGCTTTCGCGACTTCATGTTATTGGGCGAGTCACCCTTGCATAGCAGCAGTTTTAATATGACCGCCCTGGCGCTGCGCGGGTCGCGTTTTCATAATGGTGTTAGCCGGATTCATGGTGGCGTGGCATCGGTTATGGAATCTTACGTCTGGCCGCAAATTCCAACGGAAGAAAATCCCATGACCTATGTCACCAACGGTGTGCATGCGCACACGTTTCTGGCGCGTGAATGGGTAAACTTGTTTGATATGCGTTTTCGGGAATGGCGCAACAAATTACTGGATGAAAATTACTGGCAATGCATTGATGAAATTCCGGATCATCGATTCTGGAGCTTGCGTCAGGAATTGAAAGCACAAATGCTGGAAGATGTGTATCGTCGTACCGTGCGTCGTTATCGCCGCAATGGGTGTAACGAGGCATTGATTCGCCGGGTAACGCAATATATCGACAAGCCGGATGCAGACATGCTGGTGCTGGGTTTTGCGCGCCGCTTCGCAACCTATAAACGTGCCACATTAATATTTTCCGACCCGCAACGCCTGGCCAGAATTTTAAATGATTCGGAACGACCGGTCGTGTTGATATTTGCCGGCAAGGCGCATCCCAAGGACAAGCCTGGGCAGGAACTGATTCGACTGATTCATGAGTATGCGCATCGGCCGGAATTCATTGGCAAAATTATCTTGCTCGAAGATTACAACATGGCTATGGCGCGTCGCCTGGTTACCGGTGTGGATGTCTGGATCAACACGCCGCAATATCCGCTGGAAGCCAGCGGTACTTCCGGCCAGAAAGCGGCCATTAATGGCGTATTGAATCTGAGTGTGCTCGATGGCTGGTGGGGTGAGGGATACAACGGCAAGAATGGCTGGGGTATCACACCGCACGGTGAAAACGTTCCGCCTGATTTGCGTGACCGGGAAGAGGCCAGTGATTTGCTCGATATACTGGAAGAGGAAATCATTCCTATTTTTTACAATCGTGCCGCACAGGGTTTTTCCAAGTACTGGGTGAAACTTTCCAAGACATCCATGAAAACCTGTATTCCCGCTTTCAACTCGGCGCGCATGGTGATGGATTATGTACGCAAGATGTATGCACCGGCGCGCACCCAATATGCACGATTGATGGTCAACAAGGCGCAGCCGGCTATTGATTTGTCTAACTGGAAAAAGAAAGTGCGTGCCCATTGGTATCAGGTGCGTATGTGGCGTGAGGATCAGGCATGTACCACTATTAACAACGGTGAATCGCTGCCGATTCGCGTCAAGGCCTACCTCAATGGCCTGACGCCGGAAGATGTCGCCGTGGAATGCCTGGTGGGTTCGAACGACGATGGTCATTTTGTGATCAAGGAATGCCACCATTTGAAGCATGAGAGTGCTGACGGCTCTGATCATGTGTTCTCGCTGCAATTGCAGCCTGGCAGTCCTGGCCTGAATTACTACAAGTTGCGCATGTATCCCTATAACCGGCTGCAGAGTCATCACCTCGAAACCGGCCTGATGATCTGGTTGTGACAAGTAGCAAGGCTCAAGTGGCAAGTAAAAGCGGTTCCTTGCCACTTGCTACTTGCCACTTGCTACTCGAAAAAGGCACAATGCGCCCCTCAATTTCTGATTCGTTCTGACACCTCAAGGGGAAAAAACATGAAACTCATTCTGTTGGGCGCACCTGGCGCCGGTAAAGGCACTGTGGCCAAACTGCTGACTCAGCTCGATGGCTCGGTACAGATTTCCACTGGCGATATTCTGCGCGCCGCCGTCGCTGCCGGTACCGAACTGGGCAAAAAAGCCGAAGCCGCCATGAAAGCCGGTGACCTGGTATCCGATGACCTGATTATGGGTATCATGGCTGATCGCCTGAAACAGGCTGATTGCAAAAATGGTTATTTGCTCGACGGTTTTCCACGCACGATTCCCCAGGCCGAAGCCCTGAAGAAAATGCTGGCACAGATGGGTGAAAAACTCGATGCAGTGGTGAACATCGACGTACCACGCAACGTGATTCTGGATCGTTTAACAACTCGTCGTACCTGCACCAAGTGCAATGCCATTTATAACGTCAAGTCTAACCCGCCCAAGAAAGCAGGCGTGTGCGACAAGTGTGGTGGCCCGGTTGTTCAACGTGATGATGAAACGGAAACAGCTATTGGTAATCGCCTGGATGTTTACAATCAGAAAACAGCTCCGCTGGCTGGTTTCTATGAAAAAGAAGGCATGTTGCTGACTGTTAAGGCCACTTCTTCTGAT
>JACPVK010000207.1 GCA_016191795.1 Gammaproteobacteria bacterium | reverse complement strand
CAGTGGTGGAATAATCGTATCTGTTAAAGTTAGTTCGGTTTCTGCTGCGCCTGTAACACAACCAGCGTCACCAGTTGTTCTGTTTTGGCGAGCAACTGTTCGCTTAATTCGCAAACACCTTGTGCATAGTCGCGCATTTTGGCGGGGTCACGGGTGGCCAGCAGTGCCTGTTTATAAGGCTCCCAGTCGCTTCGGATCTGAGTTGCGAGTTCACTGATTTGTTTACTGGCATAAGGTGAGTTTTCGAGCTGGAGCAGCACGGTCGTAAAATGTGCGCGACTGAGGTGTATTTCCATATCTGCCGCTTCCTTGTAAAGGCCCCATGTACGATATAAATAATGCTTGGCTGTGCGCTGTGTGAGCATGCGCTGGCGTCCGGCCAGATTGATTAAATGTACATGCGGGGAAATACTGGTGCTGTCATAAGCCAGGGTAAGCTTGTGCGCAACTTTTTGTAGCTCTTCATTCGCTTCGTAGAGTATTGCGGCACCTTTTTCAGAAGGTGTGGCAGTGATCAATGGTTTGAATTTTTTCCAGTCCGATTCCAGATTCTTCAGGGAAGTTTGTACGTTATGGTCGGGTTGAAGGCTTTTTAAACTTGCCAGTTGAGATTCAAATTGATCAATGGATGTCTGGAGAATCGTCTGCGCATTATCAGGTGTAATGCCTTGCCCCAGCATGAGATAGGCTTTCACCATGCGTTGCGTGAGCATGCGTTGCCGCCCTGCCATGCTTACGGCTGTAGCAAGGTCGATGGGTTTGCTGGCACCTGGCAGAGCTTCCGCCTGCGCCGGCCATGACAATAAGCCAAACATTAAACTGACTAGCAGGGCAGGTGCATAGCATAAAAATATACGAATATTTTGTTTCATAAGGAAGGTTTGTATATGAGTTATCAATATTTTCTGATTACTTTATTAACAGGATATTGATAAATGATAACAATAGTTAATTGAATATGAATGAGTCAGGTCTGCATCACGACAGGCAATTATAACCATTCTTTCTTAATCTGCTTTAGTACTCGACTTGATCTGATTGGGTCGCTTTAGGATGGCTTGTTCTTTATTACTGCTATCACAGAAGAATACATGAGCTGACGGCCGGTTAAACCGCGAGGTAAGCCCAGACTAAAGGCCAGAGTGAAACATTCGGTAAGGTTTTATTTTACGCCGATCCAGGTTAATTAAATATTAACGTTATTTGCCCAGTGCAAGTTTCACTGCGCCAATAATCACCTGTAGTGTACTGCCTCCATAATCACCTGTAGTGTACTGCCTCCGACGACACCACCGGCAACACTTTGCAGCAGGCTGACAATGCCTGTATCGACTACATTTGTTTCCAGTCGTGTACCGGTAACGGCCATTCCCAGCATATCAAAAATCTGTCCGCCGATAACGCCACCGATCATGCCGGCTACAGCGTTACCGGATGTGCCCAGTGATAAATCTTTTACAGTTGCGCCGGTAGCTGTTCCAGCTAATGCGCCACTGATTACTTGTATGAGTAGCATGATCATATTGTCCATAATGGTTTTCTCGTTTGTTACTTCAATAATCCGGCAGTTATTGATATCGAATGAATAGATTGCATCGCTGCATCTGTTAGCGGTTAAGTCGTAATGCTTGCCATCACAGCCAGGATTTCGATTATTAGCCAGATTGAAACGATGCCAGCCATAAGCATCAGCAGCGTTAAACCACTGATATAAAATGACCATCTGAAGAGGTTGTTTACGATTTGCATGGCATCAGCATCCTTTTATCATTTGATAATATTCAAGATGCTATCTGACCTTATCCAGTGGCCAGATACAACCGGGCAAATGTTAAACAATGTTAATTCATGAGGCTGTGGTAACAGCCGATCAGGTCTGCGCCTGCTGTTTTAAACAGGGACTGGAGCCAGGATTCGCCATTATGTTTGTATCTCAGGCTAAGCGATTAATGTAATATTAATAATCCGCTATCGTCGATCACAACAGTTACACTTGTTTTCAATTCCTGTTTGTCTGATGACACTGTTTTTTATGAGGAGATAACCAATGGCAATAGGCTGGCTAACCGTACTCAAAATGGTCCCCTGGGGCGATGTTATTGTTAATGCCCCAAAAATAGCCAATGGCGCCATGAAACTCTGGAGCACGGTTGCTCGTAAATCGGGAACAGCTGATTCTACCGGTGCAAATATGCATACTGCCGCGCCTGCTGATGCCCAGTCACTTGACGTACTCAAAGCCCAACTGGCTGCTTCTGAAGCACGCATAAGCGAGTTGCACAGCCAGATGCTGGAATCGACTGAGCTGATCAAGGCGCTGGCAGATCAGAGCGCGTTATTGATTAAACGAATTGAAATGAATCGAATTCGTGTTTTATGGTTGTCGGTAGTCGTGGTGATATTGATGGTTATGATGACAACCATTCTGTACATAACAATTACCGGATAATAAATTAAATATTGTTTGCTACAAAAAATATTCACATCACTGTCATCATTCAGATCGTGATATGGGCT
>JACPVK010000206.1 GCA_016191795.1 Gammaproteobacteria bacterium | reverse complement strand
TGCTGCAAAACCACCATCGGTTTTGGTTCGCCCAACAAGGCTGGCTCGCATGCCTGCCACGGCGCACCGCTGGGCCAGGAAGAAATCAACCTGACCAAGGCGGCGCTGGGCTGGGACCACGCTGCATTTGAAGTACCGAAAGATATTTACGCTGGCTGGAACGCGAAAGAAAAGGGTGCCGCAGCCGAAAATACCTGGAACAAAAAATTTGCAGAATACAAGGCGGCCAATCCGGCACTGGCGGCTGAATTCGAACGTCGTATGGCTGGCAAATTGCCTGCCGACTGGGCTAAAAAATCCGCTGCTTATGTTGCCAAGGTAAACGGCGAAGCCAAGAGCCCGGCTACCCGTCAGGCGTCACTGGCTTCTATCGAAGCGTATGCAGCAGCACTGCCCGAAATCTTCGGCGGTTCAGCTGACCTGGGTTGTTCCAACCTCACCGAATGGTCAGGTTACAAACCAATGCGTGCCGACAAGCCTAATGCCAACTACGTAAACTACGGTGTACGTGAATTTGGTATGTCTGCCATCATGAATGGTGTGGCCCTGCACGGTGGTTTTATTCCGTTTGGCGCAACCTTCCTGATGTTCTCTGAATATGCACGTAACGCCTTGCGTATGGCGGCATTGATGAAAATCCAGAGTATTTTTGTTTATACCCATGACTCGATTGGTCTGGGTGAAGACGGCCCGACACACCAGGCGGTTGAACAAATTCCAACGCTGCGCATGATTCCCAACATGGCGGTATGGCGCCCCTGTGATGCCGTTGAATCTGCCGTAAGCTGGCAGCAGGCCGTTGAACGCAAGACCGGTCCTTCCTGCCTGATTTTCAGTCGCCAGAATCTGCCACATCAGACACGTACTGATAAGCAAATCGCCGATATCACCAGGGGTGGTTACATCCTGAAAGATTGTGCCGGTACGCCGGACGCCATCATCATTGCTACCGGTTCTGAAGTGGCACTGGCGATGGGTGCAGCTGAAAAACTCAGCGGCAAAAAGATTCGTGTCGTGTCCATGCCATCTACCACCGTGTTTGATGCGCAGGATGCCAAGTACAAGGAATCGGTATTGCCTGCCGCTGTTACAGCGCGTGTTGCCGTTGAAGCGGCTGTCACCGAAGGCTGGTACAAATATGTTGGTCTTAAGGGCGCAGTGGTTGGTATCGACCGTTTCGGCGAATCAGCACCGGCTGCACTGTTGTTCAAGGAATTCGGCTTTACAGTTGAAAACGTTGAAGCAGCCGTTAAGCGCGTCATGGGCTGATTACTAATTACAGATTTAATTAACGATCCTTAGGAGATTAAAAGATGGCAATAAAAGTCGGTATTAACGGTTTCGGCCGTATCGGTCGTATGGTGTTCCGCGCGGTTTATAACGAATTCAAAGATGTCGAAATCGTTGGTATCAATGACCTGCTCGATGCTGATTACCTGGCATACATGCTGAAGTACGATTCAGTACACGGCCGTTTTAAGGGTGAAGTTTCTTCCGAGAAAGGCGCGATGATTGTTAACGGCAAGAAAATCCGTCTGACTGCAGAGCGTGATCCCGCGAACCTTAAGTGGGGCGACGTTAAAGCTGATATCGTTATTGATTGCACCGGCTTCTTCCTGACTGAAGAAAGCTGCCAGGCTCACATCAAGGCTGGCGCCAGGAAAGTGGTGATGTCTGCACCTTGCAAAGACAAAACCCCGATGTTTGTTTACGGTGTTAACCACAATGCTTACAAAGGCGAGGCGATTGTTTCTGCGGCCTCTTGCACCACCAACTGCCTGGCGCCTGTCGCCAAGGTACTGAACGACAAGTGGGGCATCAAGCGCGGTTTGATGACAACTGTTCATGCTGCAACCGCTACTCAAAAAACCGTAGATGGTCCGTCTTCCAAAGACTGGCGCGGCGGCCGCGGTATTCTGGAAAACATCATTCCTTCATCCACTGGCGCTGCTAAAGCCGTAGGCGTGGTATTGCCAGAACTGAATGGCAAATTAACCGGTATGGCATTCCGCGTTCCAACGTCTGACGTGTCAGTGGTTGACCTGACAGTTGAGCTGAATAAAGAAGCCAAGTACGCCGACATCTGCGCTGCCATGAAAGCCGCTTCTCAATCTGGTGACATGAGCAAAACATTGGGTTACACCGATGAGAAAGTTGTTTCAACTGACTTCCGCGGCGTTGGTTACTCATCAATATTTGATGCGGAAGCCGGTATCGCTCTGGATGGTACTTTCGTGAAAGTGGTTGCCTGGTATGACAACGAATACGGTTACACCTGCAACATGATGCGTTTTGTTCAGCACATTGCAAAATAAGTTGTAGTGATTCGCAGGCGGGTTAGGTAACTAATCCGCCTGTATTTTTACAAGAGTTATTTGCAAAGCCAGTAACGTGTCATCCCCGAATGCTGTTGTCGGGGATCTCCTGGTTAATATGAGATTCCCGACAGAAGCATTCGGGAATGACAGCTCTGTAATAGAACAATGGTTTTGCAAATTACTTTTTATTAACTTTTAATTTTTCTGGAGAAATCCTATGTCATTTATTCGCATGACTGACCTTGATCTCAAGGGCAAACGTGTACTGATTCGTGCTGACCTGAATGTGCCGGTTAAAGATGGCAAGGTCACTTCCGATGCGCGTATTACTGCCTCCATGGCCACTTTTGAACATTGCATCAAGGCTGGTGCCAAAGTTATGGTGATGTCGCATCTGGGTCGCCCGACTGAAGGCGAATTCAAGCTGGAAGATTCCTTGCAGCCGGTGGCGGATGTCATGAGCAAAAAACTCGGCAAGCCGGTTCGCGTAATCAAGGATTGGGTTAACGGCGGATTTGAAGTAGCAGCCGGTGAGCTGGTGTTGCTGGAAAATGTTCGCGTTAACAAGGGCGAAAAGAAAAACTCGGATGACACGGCAAAAAAATATGCTGCATTGTGTGACGTGTTTGTCATGGATGCGTTTGGTACTGCACATCGCGCCGAGGCTTCAACTCATGGTGTTGCCAAGTTTGCCAAAACAGCCTGCGCCGGTATTTTGTTAACAGAAGAACTGGATGCATTGAACAAGGCGCTGGCGAATCCAAAGCGTCCGATGGTGGCGATTGTTGGTGGTTCAAAAGTTTCTACCAAACTGACGGTGCTGGAAGCGCTGTCTGAAAAAGTGGATCAGCTGGTTGTGGGCGGCGGTATTGCCAACACATTCGTATTGGCCACAGGTAAAAAAGTGGGCAAATCATTATGCGAAGCCGATCTGGTACCAACAGCCAAAAAGCTGATGGAGAAAATGACCAAACGCGGCGCCAAGATTCCGGTGGCCGTGGATGTGGTTTGCGGCAAAAAATTTGATGCCAATGAACCGGCCGTATTGAAAGATGCCGGCAATGTTGCCGATGACGATATGATTTTTGATATCGGCCCGAAGAGCACGCAGGAACTGGTCGATATCATCATGAAAGCCGGCACTGTGGTCTGGAATGGTCCGGTTGGTGTATTTGAATTTGATCAGTTCGGTGAAGGCACAAAGAAAATTGCTGAAGCCATTGCCAAAACCAAAGCATTTACCCTGGCCGGTGGTGGCGACACGATTGCGGCGATTCAGAAATACGATATCTATGACAAGGTGTCCTATATTTCGACGGCTGGCGGTGCTTTCCTGGAATTCCTGGAAGGCAAGGTTCTGCCTGCTGTTGAAATTCTGGAACAGCGCGCCAAAGGTTAAGTTGAATTTAGAGACCCCGGATTCCGGGGTCTTCTTGTTTTTATGAAGAAAAGATTTTCCGCAAATGAACGCAAATA
>JACPVK010000171.1 GCA_016191795.1 Gammaproteobacteria bacterium | reverse complement strand
TTTGGACCGGTGCGGGAGCTGCTTTAGCAACTTGTTGAAAATCTGGGACATTAACATCCAGCGCAAAGGCTCAAAGAACTTAAAGTAAGTTGCGGTAGCGGAACACGCCTGTGACAGACAGGCATTGCTGCCTGACCTGTCTCCTCTCTGCGTGTTTGCGCCTCCGTTGGATGTTTGCTTTTGCTGACTGTTTATTGCAGTTTTACAACGTGACCACGGAGTCTTATTGCACGATCATCCGGGCGTTGATGGGTTGCACTGGACGATTATTCGGGTGATGCAGGGTATGGGTGAATTTTTCAATTTGTTCTTTTGAGGCGGTCACGTGGTTTTTCATTACCAGCCACCATACCCCTTCAGTGCAGGGCGGGGTCGTCAGTGAGCCGTTGAAACGGTAATAATCCCTGATGACTGGCAGCAACTGTCTGGCATCGACATTGATAAAGAGTGATTGTCTGTCGTCGGCTTTTTCTGGCATGCGGTTCCAGGCTTTTTCCAGCTCCGGGTTTTTCGCGCCTTCTATAAACATCACGGCAACGACCGCGAGATTACCTGCCTTGTCAGCGTGAACAAAATGCGCCTCCATTGGAAAGGAGCGGTTCAGGATGGTGTTTTCACTGGGGGAATGAAAATGAAACTGTTTCAGTTCAAAGGTATGGCCACTCACACTGATGGTACTGCCTGGTTTATAGTTAACCTGAATGGTGTGTCCGTTGTTTAAAATCAATTCACCACCGGCCTGATATGCAAATTCAATCCCGGGTAAATCACCTTCAATCATATTGGTTAAATTTACCGGTGACTGACTTTTGCCTGTGGAGCAGGTAATAAAATTATCTTCGAGATGCCCCCAGTTTTCCGGTCCGTTTTTTCCGGATTCATAACTCCAGTGCGCTTTGTCCGAGCCCACTGAATTAAATGACAGGGTGAGAGTTAGTATTATCAAAGCATGCTGTAAATTATTTTTTATCATATACTGGTTGTCGGTAAATTCAGGTCTGGCTGGAAGAATATTCGATTAACAAATCAATGGCAATCAACAAATCATGTGTTGCCTTGTCAATTTTCATATGTTGTTTATTGTCTATATATTGTTCCAGCTCGCGTGCACACTGACGTAGCAAAGGAACGCCACAATAGCTGGTGGCGCCATGGAGTTTATGGGTATGGTGCTTGAGCTCTGCAAGGTCGGCTTCATGCATGCTGCTCTCAATACGCTGTTTGTGCCCTGGTAGTTCGTTAATCAACATGGTAAATAGTTCAGTAGCCAGCTGAGCATTGCCGCCGGCAAGTTCCAGCCCCTGTTTGGCATCATATACGGGCGTGGTTTGAGACGCTATCTGGTTGATTGATGGATCACCCGGTTCATGACGGGGTTTAGATATCCAGCGTGTGATGGTTTCAAACAGACTGTTTTCGCTGATGGGCTTGAGCAATATGTCATTCATGCCGATATTGAACACGTGCAATTTCTCTTCCGGCATAGCATTAGCTGTCAGTGCAATAATAATCGTGTTGTGACTCGGACCGGTATGATTACGGATATGTTCAGTGGCTACAAATCCATCCATTTTTGGCATATGTAAATCCATTAATATCAAATCATAATTAATTTTATCGGTCAGCGAAATGGCTTGCTCACCTTGTTCTGCAGTATCAACCTGAACGCCACGATTCTCCAGAAATGTTTTTGCCAGCTTCAGATTAATGACATTGTCATCAACCAGTAATACACGTAGATGTTTCCAGTCTTTGTTACCTGCATTTTCGTGATGAATTGTTATTGGAGTGTTTTGCATGGTGATTACCTCGCCGCTAAATATCTGACGTATTTTTTCCTTAAAATTATCATGACGCATACAGCGATAAATAACCTGGGTAATGCCAAGGTCAACAATGTGGCTTATTTCATTCTGATCAAACGCACTGGCCACAACAAGGTAGGGTAATTGTGCCTGCTTAATCCTGTTTGCCAGATTAAGGATATAAACATCATTATTTATATTTGTGCGATTGATACCTGCCACAATACCTAATACAGGGTTGTCTGCGGATTCGGTTATCAGCGATGGTATTTTGTCGGCAGAGACAGCTTCAATGGTATCCAGGCCCATTTGATTGAGTAACATACGTAAGGCCAGGCGGTTCTGATCCGGATTATCAATGAGGATTACCCTGCCTGACAGGGTGGCTGATTTATGTTTTGGGGTATTGTCTGCTTTTAGCGGCAGGCCCAACCAGAAAGTGGTTCCCTGATTTAATACGCTTTCAAATCCAATGTCACCATGCATAAGTTCTGACAGTTTTTTAGAAATAACCAGACCCAGTCCGGTACCACCAAATTTTCGGCTGATGGATGTATCGGCTTGAGAGAATGCTGTGAATAACCGTTGTTTGTTTGTGCTATCCATGCCTATCCCGGTATCGGTGACGGTAAATCGTAAATTGAGTGTGTCGCTGTTCTGGCCATGCGTAACAACTCGAAAAATAACATGCCCACTGTGAGTGAATTTGATGGCATTACCAATCAGATTGACCAATATCTGACGAATTCGGTAGGGGTCACCTGTCATTTGATGCGGGATGTCAGGATAAGGGTGACATGTTAGTTCAAGTCCTTTTTTATAAGCCATGGGTGTAAACATGGCAATGATCTCACCGATGACCTCGGGCAGATTAAAGCTGACCTGTTCAATTTTTAGTTTGCCCGCCTCAATTTTTGAAAAATCGAGGATATCATTAATGATGGTGAGCAGATTGCTGGCAGAATTACGAATGGTGTACACATAATCGCGTTGTTGCTCGTCAAGCGAGGTTTTATCGAGTAACTCTGCAAAACCCAGTACGCCATTCATTGGCGTGCGAATTTCATGACTCATATTAGCCAGGAATTCAGATTTTATACGACTGGCTGACAGTGCGCGATTTCGCGCCAGATCCAGTTCAATGTTTTGTATTTCCAGATCATCCAGTGCTTTTTTCAGTTTAAGTGTTGCCTTGTCTACCTGGATTTGTAAATCTTCCCGGGCAAGTTGTACCTCATCCACCATTCGGTTGATGCCTTCTTCTAGCAAGCCGATTTCACCGCCGGTATCGATGGATATGCGTGTACTCAGTTTGCCCTGGGCTATCTGGCTGGTGGCAAAGGTTAATTTCTGAATGGGCTCAACAACACTGCGGCTAATGCGTGTTGCCAGTAACACAGTAAACACCAGGCCGCTGGCCATAATCATTAAGCCTTTCATCAGGCTGTCGAGCTGTTGTACACGGGTGTTTACCGATGACAGTGTTATATGTACATAGCCTATAGGTGCGGCATGAATGTTCTCAACAGGTGCTATTTCGAAAGTGCTAAAGTCATCGATTTCAACCTCGGTTAAGGTAATGGCCTGACTGAAAGTTATTTGTTCTTCACTAATCAGTGCAGAAAGTATGGAGTGCTGGTAGGTGCGTGACTTATTGTCACGAGACCGGGATATTATGATGTCATCATTTTTATCGGTAATCGAAACATTGATGATGTCACTATCTGTCAGTGATTTTTCTATGATATTGGACAGTATGTCCATATTGCCGGAGAACACGGCGTATTCAGAGGCAGGTGCCAGATGATTGGCAATTATTTTTCCTTTTTCGTACATGGATGCTTCAAGCAGGGAAATGCGATTAACATTAAAGTAAATCGAAATAACGAACGTGATGACCAGGGTGGGTAACAAGGCAACAAATAACACTCGTTTTTTAATATCCCAGTTTCGCATGAGTCTCATTTTTCTTTTTGCCTGATGCGCTCAATCAACTGGTTTTCATCGGGTGGTGATATACCCAGTGTGCGTGCTACCTGTTGATTGAAGGTAATGCTGAAATACTTTGGATAATAAATACGTTCATTCGCTGCCGGATCAAGAATGATTTCCATTGCCTGTCTGGTAATGTCTTCAGTGCTGGAGTAAAGCGATACCATGGCGCCAGCACGTGAGTAAGCCTGTGAGAAGCCTATAACGGGTGTTTTGCTGCGATAAGTGAGTAGCAATATGCCCTGAATGCTACGTTTGTTGTAGACCACCGGATCTGGCTCGGCTAACAGCAGGTCCACCTCTTCGCTGAGGCTGGTTAATACCGGAATAAGCTCATCACTATTGTGTATGGTCTTGATGGTGATTTTTTGCTGTTGCAGTTTTGCCGATTCAATAATCTCGGCTTCGAGTGCTGAGGAATAGGGGCCTAGTAGTAAACCGGTGTTGTTATTGTCGCCAAATACTTCGCGTATAAGATGAAACTGACGACTGACAGGCTGGTCAAGCAGGATAGCAGACCGCTGATTGCTGGTTTTTTGTTTATTTAATATTGTCCATGACTGTTTTGACACCAGCAGACTCAGCGATCGAGTCGGCGGATTTTTATTGAGGATAACTTCAGCTGCGCGGGTGCCGATGGTGATAATGGCAGAATAGGCCTGCAGGTCGGAGTTTTCAGGAAAGCCCTGGGTGGACAAATCAAACACATCAATTTTGATTGATTTGCTAACAAGTTGTTGAGAAAACGTCAGAACAATTTCTTCAGCCGCGTCGTTATGGTTATCCTGAATAACCAGAATAGCA
>JACPVK010000170.1 GCA_016191795.1 Gammaproteobacteria bacterium | reverse complement strand
CGATGCAAGCACCGAAGCCATGGGCGTTTTCGCACCGGCCGTATAATTAACGCCGCTGCGATTAAACGAGCCACTGGATGCATAACCGGAAAAAAAGCAGCCAATTAAATTCGACAAACCCTGGCCAATGAATTCCTGGTTACTGTCGATGCGCTGTTCGGATTTAATGGCAATAGAACGGCTGATGGAAACAGCCTCGGTTAATGCCAGCATGGTGATAACCAGTGCCGGGAAAATAGTTTCAGCAATGGCCTTGTGTGAAAAATCCGGCAATGACAGTGGCGGGAGTGAAGCAGGCAAGGCGCCTACGGTATTAATGTGAGTCACCGCAACGCCATAAATTGAGTTAAGCGCCGCCGCAACCACACTGGCGACTACCATGGCAACAATCATATAGGGTAATTTTGGTACATAACGTTTTGCCAGAATGCCGGTTATTAAAGTGAGGGCGCCAATAAAGGTAACCCATAAATTAATCTCTTCGACGTGAATAAAAAATTGATGCAGAACTTCATAAAACGGAATGCCGCGCGCCATATCCAGGCCAAAAAAACTTTTAACCTGGCTGCCTGCAATCAATACCGCCGCGCCGGCAGTAAATCCAATGACGACAGTGTGTGAAATAAAATTGACCAGTATACCCATACGGGCCAGGCCGAGTATCAGCTGGAACAAACCGGTAAGAAAAGTGAGTGTCAGGGCCAGGCGAATGAATTCTGCGCTACCCGGTTCGGCCAGGTGATTAATGGACGCGTATAACGCAATGGAAATGGCCGTAGTAGGGCCGGAGACCAGATGCATACTGGAGCCAAACAACGCCGCAATAATAGCCGGCACCATGGCCGCGTATAAACCATATTCCGCCGGTCAGCCGGCAATGGTGGCAAAGGCTACGCCCTGCGGACGCACGATCATGGCACCGGTAAGGGCTGCCATGCTGTCGGCTCGTAGTGTCTGCCGATTAACCATAGGCCACCAGCGCCAGAATGGCAGAGCATGATTAAGCCATTGTTTGTGAGTTTTTTTCTTTTTCATGGGAGATAAGTTGTATTCATGTAAGTGAGACAAAAATTAAACAGACCGCTACAATAAATGCGTCGCTGTGCGGCTGTAGTTCAATGGGCGAGCATGCGCGTTTGCGAAGCATGGAGCCGAGCCGGGCACTATGACATGGGTGAGCAGCATGCTGCGAACGCCATGCATAGGATGTGCATGGCCGGCCTTCATCAAGCGAAGCATGGAATGCGTAGCGATGAAGTTGCATGGTATAACAGTGCGACGAAGTATATCTAGCGGGTGTAGTTCAATGGTAGAACTCCAGCTTCCCAAGCTGGTCACGAGGGTTCGATTCCCTTCACCCGCTCCATTGCGCCATATCAAATGCGTATTGACTGCTACTGGCAATGAACTTGTATCAGCCTATAATGTCATTCTAACAGCTCTGTTCGCAGCCTTGAATCATACATGATAGATATTACCCAAAACTTAACACGCTACCGGATACGCATTGCTCGCGTCCTGCTGGTATTGTTTGTTATGGCGTGGGCAAATCTGGTATTTCAGGCTCCCTTGCACGCGGCTATGAAAATGAACAACGATATGCCGGAGCACTGTAAGCCGTTATTTTGCGATACGGTGCTGGGCATGCAGGATCAGGCTGACGATGGCCTGTCCGCTAACCTGCCCGTCATGGCCGATATTCCCGTCGTGTTTCAACTGTTACCCGCATTGGTAGCAACCAGCCAGGTGCGTCAGCAGTATCAGCATGCACGGCTTGCCTTTCTTCAAACCAGCCCTCCACCACTGACCCGTTCCGGCGTCTTGCGTATTTAATTTCCTGACAGTCTTGTGTTTAACATGCAGCGTTAGCTGGATGTTTGTTTACTGTCGTGGAGATTTCTCATGAAATGTAATGCTATTTACCCATCATCCTCAGCGTCATTGCGTAGGCGGGATGACGGGTTTTCGAATAATTTTAAATATCCAGCTGATATCGCCGGTGCGTATCCTGGTTTTGTTATTAGTTTATTTTTTATGTTCACCAGTCTGGTGTTGCTGCCCGCGTCTGTGCAGGCGACGGGCTTAACGCTGGAGCAAGCCGAGCAGATAGCCTTGCAGTACGACACGGTGCTCAAGGCGCAAAAAGAACAATTGCTGTCTATCGAGCATGAAACCGTTGCGGCTGGCGCCTGGGAAGATCCGAATGTTCGTATTGGCATTATGGATGTGCCGACTGACAGCTTCGACATTAATGCGGAACCGATGACACAGCTTGAAATCGGCTACCAACAAATGTTTCCGCGCGGTAATGCAAGCGGCGTCATGACGCAAAAGAAACGGGCGCAACAAACGCAGCAACAATCAGGCATCAAGTTACGCGAGCGCGAAGTCAGAATGACTGCGCGTAAAGCCTGGCTGGATCTTTATGTGCAGCAGCAGACAGAGCAGATTCTGCTCGCCAGCCGCCTGCTATTTTCCCAACAACTGGATGTGAGTGAATCACTCTACGCTGCCGGCCGCAGTAACCAGCAGGATGTGTTGCAGGCTGATCTGGAATTGTCACTGGTTGATGACCGATTGCAGCAGGTGCTGGCAACCAAACAGGAAAAGCTGGCGCAGCTGGTACAGGTGATTGGAGCGGAAGCCGCACAAACTCCCATTGAAGCCAATGCGGAAATTTACGGTGTGCTGACGGATGCAAAAATATTGCACGAGCAACTTGATCACCATCCCTTAGTGCAACAGCAACAGGCCGCGATCGCCATGCAAACAGAAGAAGTGTCACTGGCACAGCAAAAATTCAAGCCGCAGTGGGGATTTGATCTGAGTTATAACCGCAGCGATGGCACCAGCATCGGTAGTGAAGAGGCCAGCACCATGACCTTTATGCTGATGTTTGATTTGCCGCTGATAACCGGTAATGCACAGGATCGCGAACTGGCTGCCAGTAAACAAATGCTGCAGGCCGAACGTTACATGAGCCAGGACGTGAAGCGGCAACTGATCTCGCAACTGGATCAGGCGCTGGCGCGCTGGCAGCAGTTAACCAGGCGACTGGAGCTTTATGATCAGCGAGTGCTGAACCAGGCACAACAAAATGCGCGGGTGGCGTTAAAGGGTTATCAGTCAGGCGTGGTGACATTTGATGCATTGACGCGGGCGCGCAGCGCCGAGCTGGATGCGCAAATGCAACGCCTGGATTTGTATGTGGAAAAAGCCATGGTGTATGCACAAATTATGTATTTAACGGTTGATTGAATAGTTAACCAGAATATTGTCGGGAGTGATGTATGAATAAAAAATTAATCATGGTGGCTGCAATGATAGTTGTGGTGGCTGTTACTGGCTGGTTTGCTGCACAAATGCTGCAAACCTCGGAACCCTCCAAACAGGAAACGGCGTTGGAACATGCTGCAAAACACCTGGATCCAAAATATCAATGCCCTATGCATCCGCAAATTATTCGTGATGAACCGGGTAACTGTCCAATATGTGGTATGAATCTGGTGCCTATGAAGCAGGATGACACTGCTACAGCAGAACCTGCAGAGAAAAAAATACTTTATTACCGTCACCCGCACAAACCGGAAATTACGTCGGACAAACCTATGCAGGATGAAATGGGTATGGATTTCGTGCCGGTATATGGTGAAACCACGGGTGCAGAAGTGCGTATTTCTCCGGCAGTCGAAAACAACATGGGTGTACGCACTGCAAAGGTTGAACGTAACAAATTATGGAGAAGAATCGATACGGTTGCCTATGTTGATTATGACGGCTCCAAAGTAGGCCATGTGCATCCGCGAACAGATGGCTGGATTGAACAGCTGGCTATCAGTTCCGAGGGTGAGCGTATCAAGAAGGGCGATCGTTTGTTTAATGTTTATTCGCCAACCCTGGTGAATGCTATGGAAGAATATTTACAGGTGTTACGAACCAACAATACCCGGTTGCTGGAAGCCTCTAAAGACAGGTTGATGGCATTAGGGGTTGCAGAGAAACTGATTAGCCAGCTGGAAAAAAATCGAAAAGTGCCACGTAATGTGCCTTTGTATGCGCCGCAGGATGGTGTTGTATCTGTATTGAATGTTAGAGAGGGTATGTACGTCGGCCCGGAAATGGAAGTTATGCGACTGGCCGATTTGTCGAGTGTCTGGTTACTGGCCGATGTGTTTGAGCATCAGGCAGACTGGGTTCGTCTTGGTCAGAGCGCAGAAGTAAAATTAAGTTACTTGCCAGGTAAGACCTGGGAAGGGAAAGTCGAATATATCTATCCCAGTCTTGATCCAAAAACACGCACGCTGAAAGTTCGTTTGCGTTTTGAAAATGCAGATGAATCTTTGAAGCCAAACATGTTTGCACACGTCAGTATATTTGGTGGCGCGACAGATAACGTACTGGTTATTCCGCGTGAGGCATTAATTCGCACCGGGCAGTCCGAGCGTGTCATTGTGAGTTTGGGTAATGGCCGATTTTCACCGCGTACTGTGGTGGAAGGAACAGAATCCGGTGATTATGTGGCCATCATACAAGGCCTGGAAGAAGGTGAATCGGT
>JACPVK010000183.1 GCA_016191795.1 Gammaproteobacteria bacterium | reverse complement strand
TACCCGCGATTTGCAGGTATTAGTAGCAACATGTTGCGTATAGCTAATCGCCATTATCGGGATGGCCTGCTAAAATTCGCCGCTTGATCCAGTCCTTCCGCCGTCACCGAGGCCAGCAATGCAATATTTCCGTGGTTCCCCTGCGTTATCTGCTTTTCGTATTGATAAGTTATTGAATCGCCTGAAGAAGCAGCTGCCTCAGATCAGGACAGTTCATACCGAATATGTGCATTTCGCGGATGTAAAAGGGAGTCTGACTGACACAGCACAACAAACCTTGCAAAAACTGCTCACCTACGGGCCAGCCTACCAACCTGAAGCTATGGCCGGGGCCCTGTTTCTGGTTACACCACGTGCCGGCACTATTTCTCCCTGGTCGTCCAAGGCCACCGATATTGCCCACAATTGTGGTTTGAACAACATACTGCGCCTGGAGCGGGGCGTTGCGTATTATATAGAGTCGGTTTCTGCCCTGTCGGCCAGTGATGCAGCCTTTGTTACCAGCCAGATCCATGATCGCATGACCGAAATGGTGTTGCGTGAGTTTGATGCAGCTGCCTGTCTGTTTACACACACAGCACCTGCAGCAGGTGGCCATGTCGATGTATTGAGTGGCGGCCGCGAGGCGCTGGTCAAGGCTAACAGTGATCTGGGCCTGGCCTTGTCGGAAGATGAAATTGATTATTTATTAAAACATTTTGTGTCGATCAAACGTAATCCCGGTGATGCGGAATTGATGATGTTTGCGCAGGCCAATTCCGAACACTGCCGCCACAAAATATTTAATGCCGACTGGATTATTGACGGCGAGAAAAAAGATATTTCGCTGTTCGGTATGATTCGCAATACCTACAAACAGGCACCGCAAAATATTTTAACGGCCTACAGTGATAATTCATCGGTCATAGAAGGCAGCAAGGCAGGGCGTTTTTTTCCCGATGTGAAGTCCGGTGAATATACCTATCATCTCGAAGATATGCCGATATTAATGAAAGTGGAAACGCACAATCATCCCACCGCGATTTCACCATTCCCCGGTGCTGCCACCGGATCCGGCGGCGAAATTCGTGATGAAGGTGCAACCGGTCGTGGTTCCAAACCCAAAGCCGGTTTGTGCGGTTTTTCGGTTTCCAATTTGCGCATTCCGGATTTTGAACAACCCTGGGAAACCGATCATGGTAAACCGGGGCGAATTGTGTCGGCACTCGAGATTATGATTGAAGGTCCGTTGGGGTCAGCGGCATTCAACAATGAATTTGGCCGCCCCAATATCAATGGTTATTTCCGCACTTTTGAAGAACAGTTTGACGGTGAAATTCGCGGCTATCACAAACCGATTATGCTGGCCGGTGGTTATGGCAATATTCGTAAACCTCACGTAGAAAAATTAGCCTTGCCGGTTGGCACGCCGATTATTTTACTCGGCGGCCCGGCGATGTTGATTGGTCTGGGTGGCGGTGCGGCATCGAGTATGGCCAGTGGTACGTCGGCGGAAAATCTGGATTTCGCATCGGTGCAGCGTGGTAATCCTGAAATGCAGCGACGCTGTCAGGAAGTGATTGATCGTTGCTGGGCGCAACTGGACACCAATCCGATATTGTCGATTCACGATGTCGGTGCCGGCGGTATTTCCAATGCTTTGCCCGAACTAATTAACGACGGTGGTCGTGGCGCGGTGTTTGAATTACGTGAAGTGCATATCGATGAGCCGGGCATGTCGCCACGCGAAATCTGGAGCAATGAATCACAGGAACGTTATGTACTGGCTGTTGCACGTGATCGACTGGAAGAATTCAAAGCCCTGTGCGAACGCGAGCGTTGTCCGTTTGCGGTGCTGGGTGAAACCACCGAAGCCATGCAGTTACGCGTACACGACCGGCACTTCGATAACTATCCGGTGGATATGCCGCTGGATGTGTTACTGGGCAAGCCACCCAAAATGCTGCGCGATGTTAAGCATAAAAAAATATCGGCTAATGCATTTGATACATCAAAAATTAAACTCGAAGACGCCGCTGCACGTGTGTTGCGATTGCCGTCTGTTGCCAACAAAACATTTTTAATCAGCATTGGTGATCGTACGGTCACCGGCCAGATTGTGCGCGACCAGATGGTCGGGCCATGGCAAGTGCCGGTGGCTGATTGTGCAGTCACCACCACATCGTTCGATGTGTATACCGGTGAAGCCATGGCGATTGGTGAACGTACACCACTGGCATTATTAAATGGCCCGGCATCGGGCCGCATGGCGATTGCTGAAGCTATTACCAATATCGCCGCCACGCGTATTGAAAAACTGGGTGACATTAAATTATCGGCAAACTGGATGGCGCCCGCCGGCCATCCTGGTGAAGATGCCAATTTATTTGCTACGGTAAAAGCCGTGGGTATGGAATTGTGCCCGCAACTGGGTATTGCGATTCCGGTGGGCAAGGATTCCATGTCGATGAAAACCGTGTGGCAACAGAATAATGAATCACGCAGTGTCACCGCACCCTTGTCGCTGATTATTTCAGCGTTTGCGCCGGTAATGGATGTGCGCAAGACACTGACGCCACAGTTACAAAATCGCGATGACACGTCATTAATATTAATTGACCTGGGCCGCGGCAAAAATCGTTTGGGTGCTTCAGCTTTGGCGCAGGTATACAAGCAGGTGGGTGATGAATCACCTGATCTGGATGATGCAAAATTATTGAGTGGATTCTTTAATGCTATTCAATCACTGAATGCCGCGAATAAAATTCTGGCGTATCACGATCGCTCCGACGGCGGTTTGTTTGTCAGTTTATGCGAAATGGCGTTTGCCGGGCACTGCGGCCTTGTGGTGGATATAGTTGCACTGGGTGAGAATACACTGGCGAGCTTGTTTGCTGAAGAAGCCGGCGCAGTTCTCCAGGTTGCAAATACTGATCTGGATACGGTGCACAAAGTATTAAGTCAGTACGATCTGGTTGATTGCGCACACGTGATTGGCGGGGTTTATAACGATGATCGTATTCACATCGGTTTTAATAATATAGAAATTTATAATCAATCCCGTGTTGACTTGCAACGTATCTGGAGTGAAACCACCTATCGCATGCAATCACTGCGTGACAACCCGCAATGTGCGCAACAGGAGTTTGATTTATTGCTGGATGCGAATGATCCCGGCAGGCATGCAAAATTATCTTTCGATATTAACCAGAATGTGGCGGCACCCTTTATTAATAAAGGCGCCAGACCTCGCATGGCCATTTTGCGTGAGCAGGGTGTTAATGGCCAGGTGGAAATGGCGGCGGCATTTGATCGTGCCGGTTTTGCCAGTGTCGATGTACACATGAGCGATATCCTTGCAGGCCGTGTGTCGTTACGTGATTTTAAAGGCCTGGTGGCTTGCGGCGGGTTTTCTTATGGTGACGTATTGGGCGCCGGTGAAGGCTGGGCCAAAACCATCTTGTTTAACAGCCGTGCACGTGATGAATTTGCCGAACACTTTCAGCGCCAGGGCAGTTTTAGCCTGGGTGTGTGTAATGGCTGCCAGATGATGGCGAATTTGAAATCATTAATTCCCGGTGCCGAAAACTGGCCACATTTTGTGCGCAATAAATCCGAACAGTTTGAAGCGCGTTTCAGTATGGTTGAAGTGCTCGAATCACCATCGATATTTTTTAAAGGCATGGCGGGTTCACGTATGCCGATTGCCGTGGCACATGGTGAGGGGTTTGCGGAATTCGATACCACCAAACAAATTTCCCAAAGTCATCAGGCGGTGCGTTTTGTTGATCACTATGGCCAGCCAACCGAAATTTATCCGTTGAATCCCAATACGTCGCCGCAGGGATTAACCGGTTTTACGACTACCGATGGTCGTGCCACGATTATGATGCCGCACCCGGAGCGCGTATTCCGTGCGGTGCAACATTCCTGGCATCCGGATGACTGGCAGGAAGATGGTCCGTGGATGCGCATGTTCCGTAATGCGCGGGTTTGGGTGGGGTAGGTTTTTCACATAAAGATAAAAGAACAAGAAAACGTAAATGCGCCGCTCCCGCGCATCCTGCGCTCCCGGCATTCACACATCCATGTGCATCACGCAAATGAACGCAAATTAAGCTGATTCATTAAGGATGGTTTTTGTGAGTTGGCCTTCAGGCCAACTCTTTTGGGTTGTCGATATGACAAGCGCTGGCCTGAAGGCCAACCTGCAGGGGAAATAAAAGCCCAAAATCAAAATCCCTCTGAGATCTCTGCGCCTCTGCGGCAAATTTTTATTTATCACGAATCCATAATATTTGTTGGGTCTACCATGACGGGTTGAACTACATAGGCTAAGGTTGAGTCAGTGCTGTTACATCAGTATCGAGGTAGTACTTATGGCCATCATTATCCATTCTGCGAGTGATATTAAGTCTTCGGAGATCACACCGAAGTCTGTTTATCTGAATCGTCGTCAGTTTATCGCCCAGTCGTCTCTCATTCTGGGTGCTGCCTGGGCCGGGCGTGATGCGTTTGCTGCCGCCTTGCCTTATGCGAAGGCGGCAAAGAGTCAATTCAGCAGCAAAGAAAAACTCAACACCCTGGATGAAATTACCCACTACAACAATTTCTATGAGTTTGGTACCGACAAGGCTGACCCTGCCGTTAATGCGCGGAATTTCAAAACCGCAGGCTGGACAGTAACCGTTTCGGGTGAGGCGGAAAAAACCGGCACTTTTAATCTGGAAGATTTCATCAAGCCCTACGCACTGGAAGAGCGCATTTACCGTTTG
>JACPVK010000063.1 GCA_016191795.1 Gammaproteobacteria bacterium | reverse complement strand
GGCCACGAATGACAATTTCGCCGCCCTGATATTCGCCGGGATCATTGAGAAATATAGTGGTTGAAACATCGGTGCGGTAACGACCACCGACAGGACCCATAATCGGGTCATCGACATGGTCGCCATAAAATTTACCGCTGGTGTAACGGGCGTAAAAGGCGGTGGCTACACGATGTGGCATCACGGCTGCCTGATAAACCGGGTGATTAAACAAACTGGTCATGACAATATTATTCAGCTGTGTCGTGACTTCGGCACTTTGGGGAATTTCTTCATTGTTTTTGACGCGCCGCGCTGTCAAACCGGCCGATAAGCGACCGTCGCTAAAGCGTGACTGGTCGAGCAGGCTGCGCACCGATTTGATTTGTTGCTGATTCAGGATTTTCTCGATAGCCAGCAGCATGTGTAATATCTCCCAAAGCCAGTCGGGTTAGGTAGCGCGGTGGTTTGTTATACTACCGGGCCACGCAATAAGGGGTTTATGAAATGAAGTTGCATATTAACATCGATCAGGAAGGTTTCGAACTGGACGTGCCTGAGCAATTATTAGCAGAGGCAAAGGGACTGTTTGGAGACATGGATCAGGAGTTTGATCGCGGTCAGCAAATGGGACGTTACTGGATTGATCATCCAGATGATTTTCAGCGTTGTCAGGTGGTTGCCAATAAGCTGGTCGATGCCTTTTATCGCGAAGACAAACGCAACTTTTATTTAATGGCGGCTTATATCCTGTACAAGATGCCTGCTGCTCGTGAAGTAGTGGTGAACACGGCCAGCGAAATTCAGGAAATCAATATACTGGACTAGTATGGCTGATTTGTTTGCAATGAAATCGCCCTTGATGATTCGTCTTGCCAATGGCGAAAAGCACATCATGGCAGAATATTTCAAACATGCCGATGGCCTGTTATTTTTTGATGTGTTCTGGCATCAAAATTTGCAGCAGGGGATACATGTTGTAAAAGGTGAATACAAGGGCGATGGTCCGTGGAAAATGGGTAACAATGTTATCCATGTGCTGGGTTGTCATGGCAGTGATCCGGAACTGGCTAACCTGTATGCAGAGTGGCAGTATTATTTGCAAACCAGTGCAGATGAATATCCTTCAGAAAACGAGATACGGCTGCTGGCGCAGGCGCATGGCGCCATCATAAATATTTGATCATTTTGAAATGTTGAATGCTGTCATATAACACGTGTGATTTTTCCAGTTGCGTATAGTTATGATGCAAATAAAACGGCACGGCACTTTCTCTGGCATGTAATAAAATTGAGCTGAATTTTTTCTCTCTGGCAATATTTTCCAGTGCATTTAACAGCATGCTGCCGACACCTTTTCCCTGGTGCATGCTTGCCACGGCCATGTAACGAATTTGTCCCTGTGAATCAGTAGCGGCATGTAACCTGCCTACAGCTATTGCCTGACCAGCGTCATCACAAATCATGACGTGATGACTGGTGTCTTCCAGATCGTCTTTTTCACTGCCGCGCGGTTGTTGCCAGGGTTCACGCAAGATGCGCCAGCGCAGATCAAAATATTGATCGAAATCCTGTCTGCTTTTTGGCGAAAAAATTTTCATTCTTTGCTTTTTAAAGGATAGACACAGAGACGCGGAGACACAGAGGCCAGAAAATTTTTATATAAAATATCTCTGTGTGCTCTGTGTCTCTGTGTCAGATATTTTTTGGCCGAATCAGGCGAAAGATACCCATGTAGTGGCGACATATTTCACGCCTTTTTGTAATTGTGAATTGCGGTGTTCGTGAGTCCAGAACGGCGGGAATAAAACCAGTGCCCCTTCTTTGGGTTGCACGGCCACATCCTGAAACATGAATTCGGTAGCGCCACCGGGTCCGGGTACGTCGTTCAAATACCAGAGTGCTACCAGTTGCCGGTCGGCAAAATCATGACTGCCGCCATCGATGTGCCAGTGGTAATACTCGCCTTCAGCGGTTCGTTGCATGGCATAACCTATGTCTTTAAAGGGGCCTTTAAAAAACGGGAAGGCATCCGAGAATTCACGTATGGCGCTGCTTAAGGAGCGAAATAATTCCTTGTGAATATCACGCCAGTGCTCGTGTGCGCTGATGGCAATGTCGGTGGATTTTTTGATTTGATTATTTTCCTGAAAATTCTGGCCAATACGTCCCCGGTACTGATCTTCGGGCCGGGCTTCGAAGCGACGGATCATTTCGCGACATACATCCAGTGGCAAGGCATTCTCCTTGATATAGATGAAACTGCCGGGCTTGATTTCGCGTATGGTTTGTAAAGCTTTACGTTGGGTTGAGTCGTGTGACATACCGTGCTTTCTGTGTGGGTGGATGATTTTTGTAACAGGGTGCCTGCGACTATTGAAACATTAACGCAAACCAACGTAAATAAAAACTTGCCTGGAAATCAGCCAGCGTCAAATTTTGCCACAAAACCGGCATGGTCGGATTCCGGAAATTTGCTGTCAAAGCTGAAAGGCATGCTTTCATCGTGTAAATTTTCATTCTGAATTTCGGCGCCATTAAAGCTGGGTAATAATGATTGCGAAATCAGTATATGATCAAGCAGGTTGCCCTGACCCTGATGAATATGGCTGTAGCGTAACGATGTGGCAATAGCAAGACTGCAGGCAATCAGTGAGCGTGAACGCAATGAAACGTTATTGGTGTTTTCGACGCGACCGCAAATGGCCTCTACCGGTACTTCGCCGGGTTCGGAATTAAAATCGCCGCATACAATTATTTTTGCCGCGGTATCGGTGTCAAAAATATCATCGATTAGTGTGCGGGTTTCCAATGCCTGGCCCACGCGTTTAATGGAGGATAAAAAATAACCTTCTGCCCAGCCGCTGGCGCTTTTCCAGGTGTAGGTGTTTTCTTTTTGGCCATTAACGTTGCTGGCCAGTCTGGATTTTAGATGCACATTAATCAGGTGCAGTGTGCCCAGCTGCGGATGCGTAATTTCAGCATACAGAATGGGGCGTTCCCAGCCTAAATCACTGGCAGTTGTCTCCGCTGGTATGGCTGTGACCTTGCGATATTGCAGGGCTTCTATTTTATCGTTGCGGTATTGATGAAACGCCTGAACAGGATAGCGGCTGAGTATCACCAGATTACGTTTGTCATAAGGCACGCCATCACTGGTGACGGTATGGGCGCGGTGAAAATTTTCGTAATGTGTGCCTTGCAGAACGGCATCAAGCGCCGATAAATTTCGCTGCGGCTGTATTGAGCTATGCCCCGGTAATTCCTGACCATGTACTTCCTGCAGGCATAAAATGTCGGCGTTGAGTCGGTTCAGGGCTTTTTGTAAAACGGGTATGCGCTCGGCCAGTGACGGATTGTATTCATCCGAGACGCTGTCGAGATTTTCAATATTGAAGGTGGCGATACGTAGCATGCGATTCATTCCTTGAAGTGTGATGGTTGTGTGCGGCTATCATGATTGGCAAAAATGAAGATGGCAATAAATTTTATATATTGATGTGCGGGCTAAAGCCTGATCTGCTGAAACACTGTGCACAATCCTGTTATAAATAACTGCTCCTGACCAACGCCTCAAGATGCGGCTGACACGCCGCCCCGTGGGTTTTATGCAACTGAATCATCTGTTGCGCAGTGTTACGCCAGTGGTTTGACGATTGCTCGATCAAGCCGCGAATTGCCGAGTCATTCTGGCTGGCATGCCATTCCTTGTAGGCCTGCATCAGGCTGGGAAAAATTACTTTGCGCAGACTGGTTAAATTGGCGAAATAAAAATGTATTTGCGCAGCCGCAGCTGATTTCATCAGTGCCGGCAGGGTGGACAGTGCATCAGCGAGGTGATCGCGTACCGCACGTGCCAGTAACTCGGCCTGTGAGCGCGGCAAACTGGCCAGCATGTGTTCCCATTCTTCCCCGAGTATCTGACCCGCCTGG
>JACPVK010000062.1 GCA_016191795.1 Gammaproteobacteria bacterium | reverse complement strand
GCGTGGATTTTCCGAGGTGATGCGATAACCGGTTGGCAAGCTGCGCTCATCCAGTTTGACAATAAAGTTCGAACCGCGATCCTGGTTGGGGATAACAGCGCAGGTGAAATGATAACGACCGTATTCATCGGTTGTTGCCTGCAAGCCTTGCGCAGTGTTGACGCGCGCTCCGGCAATACCTTCTTCGCCATCGTCAGCATAACCATTGAGGTTTTTGTCGTTAAACACCTTGCCAATAATGTCGGAGCAATCGAAGGTTGGATCAGGCACGACACGCACGGTGGCAGAGGCTTCGGCCGAAGTATTACCATTACTCATATTATTTACCGCCTGCACACGGTTAACATATTCACCTTCGCCAACACCTGCGCCCGCGACCAGCAACATTTTGATAACCGTTATATCATCATTATTAATTAGCCTGTTTGGCCAGACCATTTGCAAACCATTAACTTGCGGCTCCTCATCGTTGCTGGCACGAACATTATTGACATATACGCGGGCCGAGTTACGGACATATTTGAAACCAGCCGGATACCTGTCAACAATATCAATATCGTAAAGCGGAACACCCAGGATATTATTTAATGTAATGGTATATGGCACCAACTGACCGCGCATCACGTTAACCAGAGCAGATGTCTTGGTAATTCCCAGTGCTTCCACTGTTTCAGAATCCACCGGAATATGGTTGTTGTAAATCTGTTCACGAGGCACATTACCAAATGTAAAAGCCCTGTAATAATCGGTTAAGGTGGTACGCGGTGCGACACTGGTTGGTGGCAACAATGGAGACACCTGTATTTCACATTCGGTGGTTGTAATGACGGCATCCGCCGGACAACTCACAGCATCATAAACACCTGGCGAAGCTGGGATAATGGCCGACGATTGAGGTGTAGCCGGATTGTTATCACTGTCTATATATCCCGCAGGTGGATACACATTTAATGTGTAATCTGAATTTGCAGGACACTCGATCTGTGAAAAATTCAATTCGAATTTATAATAACCATTGCCAAGTGTTGCCTGGTTTTGCTGATTGGGATCATTAAAACAACTGCCGGGCAGCGCCGTGCCCAGCGCATTCACCATTTGCACAACCGCATTGGCCACTGGCGTTCTAAGAATAGAATCGTAAACCATGCCATCCGGCTGTATGGGTAAATCCAGATTTTGCAAACTGGCGCCGGATGTGCCACGTATATCGGTAATTCTTTGTTGCCCATTGGTAAAAGCTGAATAAGCCATACCCATGGAAGCGGAAGCCGATATGGCACCCGGTGCGTAGAAACGCAATTCATAAACCGGATCGGTAACTAAATAATTTTCCAGCAGCCCGGAGAACTGGTACACGCCATTCACATCGGAATTTGTCGTTCGTAGCATGACAGAATTTTGATACAAATCGATTCGCCAGTTGGCCAACGGCGTTTCACTACCACCCTGTATTTCATCAAAATCAGCATCGTGCCAGACGGCACCATTCAAATTAATGGTTCCCGGTGTACCACCCACATCAATTGAAACACTGGCAGATGCATTCTGGTTTGCAGCGTTCCAGTATGCGGTTGCCGTATTGATTACGGTTGTACCCAGAGGCAAGGCTGCATCCAGCAACACACGAAAACGAAATTCCACCACCGCACCCGGTGCCAGCAGACCATAACTGGTTCCGTAATCAGCCGTTATAATCGGCGCAACATACGACACACCGGTACTTAATCCATTCAGCAAACCGGAACCGGGAACATAGGTTTTCTGTCCGGCAACCGGCAAGTCCAGATTATCCGTAATGAAAACATTGGTTGCAGGCACACTGGATATGTTGGTAGCACGAATGACATATTCCAGTTCGCCACCGGCTGTAGCCACCCCGCCATTAACAACAAAAACCTGTTTGGTAATACTCAGTTGTTGCGTATTACCTACCACCACAACAGTTGGTTGATCACCGTTGGCATCATTACCATCTGCATCCGTGGGTTCGTCGAGCTGTTCATTGCTCGAGACTATGCCCTGATTACTGATCAAGGTTCCGGGTGCTACTGCATCAACCATGACATCAAAAATAATCGTGGCACTGCCGCCTGCCGTTATTACACCATTACCTGCTGTGGGTAATGAGGTTGTTGTTAAATCCGTTGAACTGACTGCAATCCCTGCGACTAATGGAGAAATACCCGCGTCGGGTTGACCAGCAGCCAGACCATTTAGATAAACTGAATTCGCAACATAGGTGGAATTAACCGGCACTGCATCTGTAAACATCACATTGGTTGCGGCAACACCACCTGCATTGGTAATGGTAATGGTGTAACGCAAGGTATCACCCGGGTCAACAATACCTGGCGTTGTGCCATCCAGAATAATCTGTACTGTTTTTTGTGCGTCCAGCCACGGCACACTACCGACAACATCCTGTGTGGGATCATCCAGTATCGCCGTATCCGGATCATCCGATGGTGTAAGCATGATAGCGTTGCCACCACCATCATCGGCACTGACAAAACCCTGATTCGAAATAATGACACCATCGCTGACACCGGCATTAATCGTTACATCAAAAATAATGGTTGCCACATTAGTGCTGGTGACGGATGCATCGGCAGTCAAATAACCAGGTGTTGTCGTGTCGGGGGAATTTATCAGCATGCCTGCCTGTAATGCGGATGCACCACTGACATCAGCAACAACAACTCCATTCAAATACGTCGAACTGGCCACGTAAGTGGTATTGGCCGGTATCAAATCACGCAACATGGCATTAACGGCGTTGTCGTTACCGATATTTTTTACAGTGATGGTGTAACGCAGTGTATCGCCAGAAAACAGGACATTGGGATCACCGGTCATATCCTGTGATATTTTGAACACTTCAAGATTGGGCGCTGAGGTAATCGTCGTCAGTGTCGGATCAGCTACACCACCAATGTTTGGATCATCACTGCTTTGCAATAGCGTGGCCTGACTGATGATGCCGGCCTGATTCAGCACCTGGCTACTGTTGGCAATGACCGAAACCAACTGTGCCGTAAAGGTGATCGTCATCTCGTCTGTACCACCCGGCGCACTATCATCCGCCGTTAAATCCAGGTTGCTGATATCAATGACGCCTGTTCCATTCGTTCCACCCATGGCGTTGCTGTTGTCCACCGCACCCAATGGCAGAGCCGATGTGATAGCCATGCTACCCGGAACAAAAACAGGACTGACATTCAATGCATCCAGCTCATCCTGCAAAGAAAAATTAAGCAGGGCCGCCAGACTGGTATTCTGGATATACAGGGTATATTGCAGTGTGTCACCCGGTTGTGCATTAACACCGGGATTCTGCCCACTGGTTAAATTGATAACTGATTTTTCAAATACCAAAGCCGGAATTTGCACTTGCACAGTTGCTGCTGCAGGAGCGGTTGCATAATCATTCAGTACACCGCCAGCACCATCCGTACCATTACGTTCAAAACCGTTACTGCCATCGACACTGGTCCACTGTGCGGAAATACTGTTCACTAAATTCAGATTAGTCAGCAGCACAACGCGCACATCGTATTCAAATGTAATCGTGTCACCGGCCTGGATATCAATATCGGCATTGGCGACACCCCAGGTCAGGGTTTGCGCCGTATTGATACCATCACCGATCACATCAGTTGATGTGATCGTATTGCCGGCACCGACACCCAAACCAGTACTGACAGTGGCCGAGTTGGCAACATACTGAAGGCCCAGTGGCAATTGATCAATTAAGGTGACGTCAAATACATCCGACACATTGGCGCCGGATTGCGCCGTCATGGTGACGGTGTAATGCACCGTCTGGCCAGCCACGGGTGATGGATTATCAACAGTCTTGGTAAAGCTGGTAATGGCGGGTTCGTAAATTGTTGTCGCGCTGGTAGTCGTCACACCACTACCGATTGTGCGCGTTGCCGCATCACTATTTCTGCGGTTATAGGTATAACTGGCCGCATTATAAAACTGAGCACCGGCCTGGTTATCCACCGAATTATTCAGGCGTACTGTAATCGTAATAATCGCCTGATCATTGGCTGGAATATCAATCCCCGATACCAGATCTTCAATGACAGGCAATGATGCAGTGCCTGTATTACTTAAAATCCAGTTAATGCTACCGCCATTAACATTCGTACCCGTTGCGCTGACAAAACTGACATCCAGTGCCGTTGGATTACCCGCTGCATCGACACCCAGTGTGTCGAGAATGCGCACATCGTACAGCGGTGTCGCAACTGGCGTAGCTGGCACAGTAATGGTGTAAGTAAATGTTTCTCCAATTACTGCGCGCGCCGGTCCATTGGTTTTGCTCAACGGGCCTGGGCGATAAATAGTCACAACGGTTGGATCGCCTGCCGGTGGCGTTATTGTTGGATCATCTGCGCCATTAACATAAGGATCATCACTCACCACATTGCTGTAACCGCTTGTGGTATTGAGCAGCGCCTGGTTGGATACCGTTGCGCCATCTATCAACGTCGGTAACGTATCAATATCAAAAACCACCAGCAGCTCGGATCCTTGAGCCACATCGCCGCCATTAATCGTCAGCAAACCGGAGCCGGCATTGAAATTAACAGCGGCACCCGCTGTAGACGACACCAATGCATAACTGTTTAAATCAAAACCGGATGCATCGAGGTTATCGCTGATGTTAACGCCCGTAACGGTTGTACTCACATTAAACACACGCAAGGTGTAGCGTAATGTTTCGCCTGCCACGGCCGTCACAGCAGGCGTGGCCCCCGTTGTTAAATTGGTGACAGTTTTTTGAAAATAATAAGGCGCCAAACCAACCGTCACAGCAAAGTTGTCCTGGTTATCCGCATTATTGGCGGGCGTGCCGTCTGTTAGCAGGCCGGTAAATGTTGTCCTGGGATTGCTGCCGTCACCACTAAACCATTGCGTTGCACTTGCCACATTGGTTAGCAGCTCACCATTAACACTGGCACCGGGTTCCAGCCTGGCCTGATAATGAATAACAAGGCGCTGACCGGTAGCAATTGAAACATTTGAATTAAAGTTGAATGTCAGTTCACAAGTTGGTGTCCCGATGAAATTCACGGTG
>JACPVK010000182.1 GCA_016191795.1 Gammaproteobacteria bacterium | reverse complement strand
GATGTGCATGTTAAGGAATTGTTTGATTTTTAATGCTTACAAGTTGGGCATTCAGAAGTCTCACTCCATGATTTCCTTTATTTATTACTGAAAAACATGCTTCGATGATAGGCCATATTCTCTTGATGCTTATCAGAGATATTAATTTTAAATGACTTATTGATACCCAGCTTCGAATAATCCTCCAGTTCTTTGTGAATGAGGATTTCCCCTTTTTCAGAAAAAGTGATGTAGCGAAGATCAAAGACCTTATCCAGGTTCGGCAACAGCAACAAGCCATTGTAGGGATCTAATCGTTCTGTGTTATTTGATACTTTCCATGGCTTGATATGCGACGCCACTAAAAAACGGGTATCAGAAAAGCCTGTAACCGAACAACCACGCCACATATCAATCAAACCCTGGCGAAACTTTCCCTGGCCAACGCGGGCATTGATGTAGACAGCCTTTTCAGTGGAAGCAATAGCCTTGTCATTCACAATCTGTTGAATATCGTCGGCCAAGTCCTCGCCGGTAATATCAGATAGATATTCCTGATACTTCTTCAAGGCAGCGCTGTACATGCCGTTGCCTTTGGTGTTTCTCTGCACAAAGATTTCGACGTTCGATAGAGATGAAGCGATGTGTTGCAGCGTTTTAGAATCCTGTATTTCCAATAAAGACTTATCCACCAACTCGGCTTCTTTTGCCCAGGATGAAATAGCGCCAGATATTGCAATCGAATATTTCTTTGCAGAGCTTGGTGATTTTCCGATATGTTGAAGCCAGGATTCGAAGTTCATATGGTTTTATGGGGTAATCAGTATTCTGGCTGAACATTTATATGTAGTTGGTCGTACTTATTTTTTAGTAACTCAACAGCTTCAAGTGTGCGATTACCCCACTGATTTGACAAAACATAGGTCTTCCCATCAACAATCATCAACTCATCTGCCTTGCTGAAATACCGTTTATATTTTGGAACCGCACCACCAATATCCTTCTCCATTAACCTTTCATAAACTTCACTTTCGTCCAGCTCACCATCGAAAACAACAAATAGATTATTCCTTCTCCAGCTTATATCACTCATTAAATCAGCCGGATGAATACCTGCATCTACAAGCGACTTAACCACGTGAAACATCAAGCCACGTTTGGGAAGATTCGGGTAATTATTACCATTAATGATTAATGTATACCGGGTAAAATCCCTAGATGATAAGCGAGACTGTCGCTCCTTCACCTGTTTCTCACGAATTTGCACCTGATAATCTTCGGCCTCTGGCAGAGGAATCACCGTTTGAACATCAAGCAACACCTTGTCCTTATCTTTATATGGTTTCATCCTAATACAGCGAATATTTAAATCTCTCTCATTTAACCATATCACTGCCGTTGTCAATTCTTTCGAGAACTCTTTGGAAGCGAGAATAATATTTACATCTTGGGCGAATTCATCTTCTTGGGGCTCATCCCAATCCAAAAAAGCCAAAATGGCAGTTTCCGGGTCATCGTCTTTACCATGCTTTTCGAGAAATCGTCCATAAATCTCAACAACCTTGTCGAAGGTAAGCGTTGAAACCATGGCGGCGTATCGGATAGCCTGCAAGTCCATATGACCACCATCCTCGGTACGCTTCAACTCAATGACTACGAGATTGGCATCGTTTGAGATTCCCAGAATATCGATCCTTCGACGACTATCTTCCCATTCGCCAAACTCTTCGGCAATGACAAGCGTATTGGGCGAAAGCACATCAATTTGCTGAATTATCAATCGCTGCAAATCATCACGCTCTTTAATACCCTCTGACGCGAAAGATGTCTCAGGTAACTGTCGCAACATGCTGGGTGTTATTTCATATACGGCCATATATACACCTGTTAATTAATCGTCCATCCGTTCGACAAAACCTCTGCCTGCTCCAACACTAGAATAATCAAGGAGTCTGACGCCATGATTTTCGTGAAGCTAGTACTCATTCAATAACTCCATTCCCCGCTAACACCTCTTCCACACTCTTAAACTCTTCCAACGCGGCTTGCAGTTGTTCAACAATTTCGGCAGCAAGTATGTGCGGTGGTGGTAGGTTGTCGGTGTCTTCTAGTGATTCGTCTTTTAGCCAGAAGATGTCTAAGTTGGTTTTGTCGCGTGCTATTAATTCATCATAAGTGAAGGCGCGCCAGCGGCCGTTGGGGGTTTTTTCGGTCCAGCTTGGTTTGCGTTTGCTGCGGTCTTCTGGTTTGTAGAGTTCTATAAATTCTTTGAAGTCGTTTTTTACTAAACGTTTTTCTTTTAAGGTCATGTGCACGTTGGTGCGAAAGTCGTATATCCAAACTTTTTTAGTCCAAGCGGTTTTGGAGGCGGGTTTGGCGTCGAAGAAGATGACGTTGGCTTTTACGCCTTGTGCGTAGAAGATGCCGGTGGGTAGACGCAGTATAGTGTGGAGATCACAGCGTTCCATGAGGGTTTTGCGTACGGTTTCACCAGCGCCGCCTTCAAACAACACATTATCTGGCACTACCACAGCGGCTTTGCCGTCAATCTTGAGCATGTTGGCAATGTGTTGCACAAAGTTGAGCTGTTTGTTGGAGGTGGTGGCCCAAAAGTCTTCGCGTTCAATAGTGAGTTTTTCTTGTTCTTTTTTGCCGCTCTTTTCGTTGATAACGGTAATGGAGCTTTTTTTACCAAACGGTGGATTGGCCAATACCATGTCCACACGGTTATCGCCTACTTCTTTGGCCAGTGCATCATTCGAGCTAATGGGGCATTCATCACCACCAATACCGTGTAGGTATAAGTTCATGGCACATAAGCGCACCACACCATCCACAATATCGTTACCGCGTAAGGCGGTTTCTTTAAGATGACGCCGATCTTTTTTAGAAAGCGTTGGGTGTGCCGCCATGTAATCGTGAGCCGCCAATAAAAAGCCACCGGTACCACAGGCCGGGTCGGCCACGGTGTCGGTGGGTTTAGGTTGCATCACGTCTACTATCGCCTGAATTAACGGACGTGGCGTAAAGTATTGGCCAGCACCGCCTTTTACATCTTGCGCATTGCGCTCTAACAAGCCTTCGTAGATTTCACCTTTTACATCTGCCGGTAAGGTAGACCACTGTTCTTTCTCAATCATCTTGATCAAGCGTTCCAACTTAGCAGGGTCTTGAATTTTGTTTTGTGCCTTGCGAAAGATGGTGCCTAACATACCGCCTTGTTTGCCCAAATTTTCCAGAGTGTGGCGGTATTGCAGCTCTAAATCATCGCCATCCAACTTCACCAACTTGGCCCAGGCATATTCGCCAGGCACTTTTACTTGCTGGCCAGATACTTCACGCTCATCGGCCATTTTGAGGAAGATTAAGTATGTAATTTGTTCCACATAGTCGCCGTAACCCACACCATCATCCCTGAGCACATGTGCATAATTCCAAACCTTATTTACAATCTCAGACGCACTCATGTGGAACCTCATTTATAGGTAATTTGCAATGCACATGGATGTGCAGGTGCCGCGAAGCACATGAACGTGCGAGAGCGGCTTCCACATAGTCGCCATAACCAACACCGTCATCCCTGAGCACATGTGCATAATTCCAAACCTTATTAACAATCTCAGAAGCGCTCATACTTTTAACTCATTCGTTATTTTAGTAATTCTGGTTTATTGGCTTTCAACCAGGCATTAACATCATGCAATAAATCTTCTGCATGTTTTGCACACTCATCAACAGCGCTTGCAGGCACAATATCACCTGAATAATCGGCAACATTGCGTTGTTTTCTCAACGCGTCAAGCACAATAACTGTTTTTATATCTAAACCAATCGTCTGACTCAGAACCTGAATCATCGTCATATGATGCCCTGGCTTGCTGGTTAAGGTCCGATAACCATTGGCTTGTAATGCTGCATTAGACAACTGCATAATGGCTTTGTATGCCGCATCAAATCTGTTCTCAGAACTCACTTCCATAATATGTGAATCCGCAATGTTACGTTCAGCCGCCGAAAGCAATCGCTTTATAGCTGTTCCATCTGGCTCGATTTTTTCGAGTGTCTTACCTACTAAATTATCCAAGCTCATTGGCATCTCCCATTACATCCATTCGTGGTTTTGATAATACGTCTTTAACAAAAGCATCTTTGTTAGCGACCATCTGCAGCCATTCCGCTCTGCGAAAAATCTTAGGGTTAATTTCTCGCCCTAAACTTTGCTGTGATGAATAAAGCGCCGCTACTACATCTGAAAAACCGGGTGAGCCAATAATCATCAAATCAATATCGCTAGAAGACGTTTCCTTACCACTGGCCACCGACCCAAATATAAACGCCCAGTCGATCTGCTCAGCCAATGGTAATAACGCCTCACGGATCACATCCGCCACACCAAAGGTTTTACGTACAATACCCAACAGTTCGTTATAAACAGGGCACTCTGGATTCGCCCGATAGTGATGCTGATTACCCTCGTGGCTGACGGTTAACACACCCGCCGCTACCAGGCGGTCCAGCTCCCGGCGAATAGTGCCACGCCCCATATCCGCCCAACGCACAGTCTCATTCAAATAAAAACTCTTGTCCGGCTTGCCGAAAAGCAACCCCAATACACGTTGTTGTGTTTTAGAAAATAAGGCATCGCCAATGGCTGTAGAATTCATACCCAACCCCATAAAGACCCAATTTGGGTACTATAGACCCCATTTTGGGTCTTTTCAAGCCGCCAACAAGCCTTCGTAGATTTCGCCTTTTACATCCGCCGGTAAGGTAGACCACTGCTCTTTCTCGATCATATTGATCAAGCGTTCCAGCTTGGCAGGGTCCTGACAAATTTGTCGGGAACAAATTTGGGATGCGCAGGCAGCCCGAAGGGTGCAGGCCATGAATGGCCTGCATCAACTTTGTTTTGCGCCTTGCGGAAAATGGTGCCTAACATGCCGCCTTCGCCTACAGGGATGTAGGTGTTAGAGCAACGCAGGAGCAGTTGCCGAGTTTGCCCAGGTTTTCTAGTGTGTGGCGGTATTGCAGTTCCCATGTTTATCTTTCTTGGCATCGCCTTCTAATTTCACCAACTTGGCCCAAGCGTAATCACTTGGCACATTTACTTGCTGGCCAGATACTTCACGCTCATCGGCCATTTTGAGAAAGATTAAATATGTAATCTGCAATGCACATGGATGTGCACGACTCCATGGATGGAGGAGGTAGAGTGAAGCAGGATGCCAGAGCCGAGGTGCCGCGAAGCACAAGAACGTGCGAGAGCGGCTTCCACATAGTCGCCGTAACCGACGCCATCATCCCTAAGTACGTGCGCATAATTCCAAACCTTATTTACAATCTCAGACGCACTCATGTGGAACCTCATTAATAGGTAATTGTGACGTACATGGATGTACTAATGCCGCGAGAGGCAGGATGTAGGGAGCAGCTTCGACATAATCGCCGTAGCCCACGCCATCGTCGCGTAAGACGTAGGCGTAGCTCCAGACTTTGTTTACTGTTTCTGATGCGGTCATAACTACTCGATGAAGGTGACGATAAACTATTCGAATATTATTGGTGCATTATACATGTTTATCTTTTTAATCTTTTCTTGCTTCAGTATATTTTTCATTGGTTTTGTCAGATAAACACGTGTTTTTATTTCTGCATTTGTTTTATTGCGAAACTCTAGTATTTTTTTATTGATAAACTGATCTACCTTCGTTCTGGCTGAAAATAGACTCTCACCTTCATCGAACAAATCCTTTGGAGGTAAGCCAAGAACCAGACTAACCCCATTTTTTATAATCTTTAAATTATCAATGGCATTCTTTAATTTTGTTATATGAAGGTCAGTGCAGTAAGGTCCATCTTTTTGCCTTATGAAATAAGCGCCTGTCAAACGGTCACCAAATTCTTCAGAAAATCCTAACTCCAAAAGATATACTAACTTGTGTAATGCAAAGTACGACGTATCACCATTCACTGACAAAATAGCTTTAACTACATCCACAAGTGTTTCATTAGTTTTACCATGAACCTTTCTCTTCTTTACACCGATTCTTCTAATTTGTTCTGCTAAGAATTGATAGTCTGACCTTTGATTGGGAAGACTCCTATGAAGCATTGCTCTTTGACCCGGATGATACAAAGGAATTAAAGATCGACCATACCAGTCAACCGCTGTTCTGACTGAATCTTTTAAAGTTAAATCATGCACCTCAATCAATCCTGTTGCTTTAAGTGCATTAGCCCCTAGGGTAACTACGATTGTCGGATTAATGAGATCTATTTGTTCTTGTAAATAATTTGAGCAATTATTTATTTCTACTTTATTAGGCGGTGAGTTATTACCTTTTTCATCTTTCGGATTACAAAGTACCGCGTTTGTAATAAAAAGGTCTTCTCGGCTAATTCCTGAGAATTCCAACAAGTTTTCAAAATTATCACCCGCTCGATCACCATGGAAAGGAATACCTGTCGAGTCAGCACCTAGCCGTCCTGGCGCCTCTCCTATAAACATAATTTTTGCATCTAGCGTCCCTGAAGAAAGACCTAATATGCGCGCACTATCGTTCATTCTGGGGCAAAGCTTACATTTCTTAACACACATAGAAAGCGCGTTAAAACTAACTATTTTTTCAGAGTTTTGCATATGTTTTAAATACTTTTTTAGTTGTTTGGTAATCTGCGTGCGCTGAATGACACACTAAATTACCTGGTTTTCGGTTTGTCTCTTCACAAAGAAATTTCATTAATTGACCAAGCCCGATAAAATTTCCGAACGCTTTTGAAAAGAAATCGTGATTTCGATAAACCGCCAACATTGAAATAGTATCTTTGTCGGGACAAAGCAGCTCAATATACTGAAGGCATGGGCCTCCCAATGGCCTTGGCCTATCCGTATCAGCCGAAGACGTATGGATAACCAAAGCGGAACGTGGATTATTTTTCCAATTATTTAGGGCATCAACAATCCTGTCTAATTGATTTACCGGCGCATTACCGAATCGAATCATTCGATCAAAATAAGTACCCCACCGTCGCCCACGATCTTTGTGCATTTTTTTTGCACGTTCGTGTGTCGCGACATATTTCGCATATAGATTATTCCTTAAATATCCTCTAGTTAGATATTTATATGGAAATATTGTTGAAGCAACATCTGACAAAGTGGGGATGCCGTTCATGAAGTCAGCCGGATTGTAATTTTCGAACCAATTAGGATCGAGATAAACCGGGTCATTCACAGTTGTCACAAGATTAAATACATCATGTTTATCAATAAGTATTTTCGCGCCTTCCTGCCATGCCTCAAATGCATTAACACCCTCAACCTGATCAATCATTCTTTCCCCGATTTATAAGTTATCTGTCTTTTACAAAGATCTACTTCTACTACACCGCACCTATCTTCAACCAAGCATCGAAATATCTCATAACCTTTTAATATTGCCATTTTCCAGTCATGTGAGGTTCTATTTTCTACTTCAAATCCACTAACAAGCCCTCGAATTGTATTTAATATTTCACTATCTATATGCGTCACTCCATCTAATAAACTATGCCT
>JACPVK010000181.1 GCA_016191795.1 Gammaproteobacteria bacterium | reverse complement strand
TGCGTTGCTCTACCTCCTGTGACCCACATGGATGTGGGAAATGCCAAAGCGATGTTGGAACATCGCTGGCCATCCATGCAGTCGTGCGCGTCCTTGCGCTTGCGGCATTTGCACATCCATGTACATCACGCAAATGAACGTAAATAAAAGCTAATGGAAGGTTTATATGTGCAGCTTTGGGTTTGTCAGTTTGCCGAGAGCTATGCGTTCCCACGCGTGAGCGTGGGAACGAGGAGAAAAGCAAGATCCCCGACAGCAGCATTCGGGGATGACAACAAAAGAAACATTTGCGTTCATTTGCGTTCATTTGCGTTCATTTGCGTTTTCTGTTTCTTTGGCGTTTTCTTTTTCTTTAATTCAACCCGAACAGGCTTTGGCATGAAAGTCAGAGTGTTCGTACGCTGCCGGTGTAATCCCCAGCCGCGCAAACAGTGCATGGTCGTGGTCGGTTTCGCAATTGCCGGTGGTGAGTAGTTTTTCACCGTAAAAAATGGAATTGGCGCCGGCAAAGAAACACATAGCCTGCATTTCGTCATTCATTTCATGGCGGCCGGCAGACAGGCGCACCTGTGATGTCGGCATCAGAATTCTGGCTACAGCAATACTGCGAATAAAATCAAAATTATCGAGGCCTGCTGAATCCTGTAGCGGCGTGCCTTCGATGCGTACCAGCATGTTGATGGGTACGCTTTCCGGGTGTTGTGGCAGGTTGGCCAGTTGTTGCATTAAGGAGCTGCGATCGCGCGGCGTTTCGCCCATGCCGAGTATGCCGCCGCTGCACACGTTTATGCCGCAATCGCGTACATGTGTGAGTGTGTCGAGGCGATCCTGAAAGGTGCGGGTGGTGATGACGTTGCCGTAAAACTCGGGTGAGGTATCGAGATTATGATTGTAATAATCCAGTCCGGCCTGCTTCAGTTTCACGCTCTGGTCTTTGGTGAGCATACCCAGGGTGACACAGGTTTCCATGCCCAGTGCTTTGACGCCACTGACCATTTCAATGACCTTCTCCAGATTCTTGTCAGTGGGATTACGCCAGGCGGCTCCCATGCAGAAGCGGCTGGCGCCTTTTTGTTGGGCGGCACGGGCGCGCTCCAGCACTTCATCCAGTGGCAGCAGGCGTTCTTTTTCGATCTGGGTGTGATGATGGGCACTTTGCGAGCAATAACCGCAATCTTCCGGGCAGGCACCGGTTTTAATGCTTAGCAGGGAACTGATTTGCACTTCGTTGGGATTGTGATGCTGGCGATGAACAGTGTGCGCCTGGAATAATAAGTCATTGAATGGCAACGCAAACAAGGCGTTGATTTCGTTGATGCTCCAGTCGTGACGGGTGGTATTGGCCATGGCGATATCTTGTGTCGGTAATGAGATCGCGCAATCATACCGGCTTTCCAAAGCGCAAGCCAAAATACAATTGTAAAGGGACTTCATGTTGGCAGGGATCAGCAAGCTGTTTTACCCCTCTTCCTGTTTGTTATGTGGCGTTCTGGCTTCGTCGGGACTGTGCGCGGCCTGTGCTGCCGAATTACCTGAAAATCGCTGTGCCTGCAGTCGCTGTGCCTTGCCACTTTATGGTACCGAGAACGAAATTTGCGGGCGCTGTTTAAAAAAGCCGCCGGCATTCGATGCGGCCTGGAGTCCCTTCATTTATGCGCAGCCCCTCGAATGGATGATTTCGCAGCTCAAGTTCAATGCTAAGTTGTTACAGGCCAATGTGCTGGCCGAATTGATGATGAATCGTTTACCTGCGCTATCAGGCATACCCGATTGCATCATGCCGGTGCCATTGCATCCACAGCGATTACGCCAACGCGGTTTTAACCAGTCTGTCGAACTGGCGCGACCCCTGGCGCGAGCGCAGCATGTGCCTCTGGATGTGAGCAGTTGCCGCCGATTGCGGGCAACACCTCCACAAACCGGTATGACAGCCAGTCAGCGCCGTCGCAATCTGCGCGGTGCCTTCGAATTCCCAAATGAACAAAACTATGCACACGTTGTGTTATTTGATGACGTGATGACCACCGGTGCCACACTCAATGAATTAGCGAGATTGCTAAAACGACAGGGCGTACACCGTGTGGAGGTATGGAGCCTGGCGCGGGCACAGCGCAATAATAAAAAATACGACTAATGCAAACTGAATATCATGTAGACATTTCGCGCTGGGTTTATCGCGAAAAAATCAAAATGCTCTTTGATAACTTTCGTCAAAGCTGGCCGTTATCGCTGCTGGTGGGCGGTCTGCTTTGTTATCTTTCTGTAGAAGCCGGCGCTGTATTAACCGGCGTGATCTGGTGGCTGCTGTTTGCATTTCTGATTTTATTGCGTCTGCGACTGGTGATGCGTTTTCATCGCGCGCAAATTGAGTTGCATGAATATGAAATCTGGCAACAAAAGTTTTTTATCATCACCTTGCTGACCGGTATTGCCTGGGGAGCTGGTGCCATTCTCATCAGTGCAGATATGGATGCGGCGGGACAGGTGTTTATTCTAATGATTTTAATCGGGGTGTCGGGTGGCGCCATCCCCATGCTTGGTGTCTTGCAACGCGTGATGCTGGCATTCCAGTTGCCGATGGTTATTCCTTATGTGTTGTGGATAGCGCCGGAATTTGAAAATCGTGGCTTGTTACTCATGCTGGTAACCGGTCTGTATTTAGTGACGGTTATGTTTGCCATGAAACGTCTGGAGAAAAGTGTCACGACGTCACTCACAATGCGTGACAGGCTGGAGCAACGAACTGAACAGTTG
>JACPVK010000190.1 GCA_016191795.1 Gammaproteobacteria bacterium | reverse complement strand
GTTAAGGTATCGGCTACTACCTCATAACCATATCGCTGATATTGTTCCAGGTGGCGATTGGCATTAATAAGTATTGGTGATGTTTTTGGCAAGACCTGAAGAATATGTTCGATCAGTGGCTTGCCCTGCCAGAGCATCAGGCCTTTATCAATACCGCCAATGCGCGAACCGCGGCCACCGGCGAGAATTACAATTGTTATATTGCGGGCGTTGAATGTCATTGAAATAATGCGTTATGAATTTAATGTGATCTTAACATGGGGAAAAGTAGCAAGTTGCAGGTAGCAAGTAGCATGGAAAAGCTTTACCTTGCCACTTGCTACCTGCAACTTGCTACTTAAATATGGCCAAAAGCGATCAACTACCCGATAGCGAACAACGTCTCATCGAACAGTTTGCCGATGCGGTATGGATGGAGCAGGGATTGAGTGCCAACACACTCGCCGCCTATCGCAATGATCTGGCCGATTTTGCCTTGTGGCTGATGCAACGCCGCCAGTTAATAACGGCCAGGCGCGACGATGTGCAGGATTATCTTGGCTGGCGTTTTGAACAGTCTTTGAAAAAACGTTCATCAGCACGGGCCTTGTCCAGCTTGCGCCAGTTTTATGCCTGGCTGTTACGCGAGCGCCGTGTAACCGAAAACCCGGTTGATTTAATCGATGCCCCCAAACCCGACAAACCTTTGCCCAAAACACTCAGCGAACAACAGGTGGTGGATTTACTCAATGCACCGGATTTAACCACTGATCTGGGGCTGCGCGATCGTGCCATGCTGGAACTGCTGTATGCCACCGGTTTGCGGGTAACCGAACTGGTGAGCCTGCAACTGCCGCAAATGTCGCTAAATCCCGGAGTGGTTAGAGTCATGGGCAAGGGTGGCAAGGAACGGCTGGTGCCTATGGGCGATGAAGCCGCCGACTGGTTGCAAAAATATCTTAAAACCGCCCGGGCATCGTTAATGCAGCAACACACACCGCGTAATGATGTGTTCGTCACCGCACGCGGCGCCGGTATGACGCGGCAGGCATTCTGGTATCTGATTAAACGTTATGCCCTGATCGCCGGTATTCATGTGAACGCCATGTCGCCACACACCTTGCGCCACGCCTTTGCCACACATTTATTGAATCATGGGGCTGATTTACGGGTAGTGCAGATGCTGCTTGGACACAGTGATATATCCACGACCCAGATCTACACCCATGTCGCCGACCAGCGATTGCAGCTGATTTATCAGCAGCATCATCCGCGGGCACAGTGAACAAATCATCGAGTCCCGGGTCACAATGCGTACCGGGTTGGCGTCAAATGTCATATCTATCCTTTATAATGTGCCACCTGATTGGAGAACTTATTTATGATGAAGCTGTTTATGAAACTGGTCCTGTCTGTTGCCTTGCTGCTGTCCGGCAGTGCATTCGCTGGCGAAGCCGAAGACCTCAAGGCCTTGAAAGACGCGCTGGTGGCGCAACTGCCTGCTGCCAAGAATGCCGTGATCAAACCCACACCGGTCGCCGGATTATATGAAGTCAGCGATGGCGGCCAGGTGATGTACATGACCAAAGACCCGCGCTACATGATTAATGGCGATTTGTTTGATCTCAAAACCCGCAAGAATCTCACTGAAACGGCACGTGGCGGCGAACGCACCCGGGAACTGAATAAACTCGGCGAAAGCAACATGCTGGTGTACAAACCCAAAGGCGAAACCAAGCACACTATTACCGTGTTCACCGATATTTACTGCCCCTATTGCCGCAAAATGCATGCTGAGATGGATGGCTACCTGGCAGCAGGCATCAAGGTTCGTTATCTGTTCCTGCCATTTAAAGGTGAAAAAAGTTTTGAAGATTCCGTTAGCGTCTGGTGCGCCAAAGATCGCAACAAAGCCATGGACAAGGCCAAAGCGGGCGAAACCATCGAAGCCAAAACCTGTGTTAACCCTATAGCCCAGCAACAGGCTGTGGGTATGAAACTGGGTATTAATGGCACCCCGGCAATTATTCTGGAAGATGGTGAGTTGTTACCGGGGTATGTGCCGGCGGATAAACTGGCAGCGCAGTTGAATGCCGTGAAGTAGGTTTTGCATAACCTTATGTTGGTTATACAAATTTAAATTTTTATGCAGGGTGGGTTAGCCTGAATATTTCATCAAAAAGAAAAAATGAACGCAAATAACAGCGCAAATTGGGTAAATGCTATCTCAATTGACCCATGCGCAAATTGCCCCTTTGATAAAAAGCGTTGGCCTGAAGGCCAACCTACAGAAATATCACAGCTTTTGTGGGTTCGACTTTAGTCGAACGCTTTTGCTGTGAAAATGAAGTAACTCGCCAGCAGGCGAAAAAGGGATTTTCAAAGCCGGGTAAAAAATCAGTAATCAATCCATCTGCATTCCCACGCAGAGCGTGGGAACGAGAAACTCTGCCGATTCCATCCCTGGAATCGTCGGAGCGCGAAAAAAATCTGGTGGGCCATGCCCACCCTACGCATCAATAACAAATCTTTTCCTGCAATACGTAAACACCAGAACCGTTTTAACAATTCGTCCGGGCCAGGCCAGGCTGGCGCCAACTGCATAATGCCGCATTTGCGAGCGGTATTCCGCCACCAGTGCATCGGTTTCATTTTCATTCACGCGGTGTGTTTTGTAATCCACGATTACAATTTCTGAATCGCTGATCAGCAATCTGTCGATCACGCCTGTAACCTGGCCGTTATCGGTTTGATAACTTAGAGAACACTCATTCAGCGCGCGAATGTTGGTTGCCGGGAAGAACAGATCTTTAAAAGCCGGGTCTCTCACAAGTTCCAGTGCTTCTGTCATTGATGTTATTAATAATTCATCATCAACTGCCAGTTGCATATCATGACTGATGACCTGGCATATCTGGTTCTGTGACCAGGGTGGTTGTCGGCTGAGCAGTTCCAGTGCGCGGTGAATGATGATACCGCGTTGCTGGCCATCCGGGTCTCCGGTTAAGCCGCTGGAGTCGCTGCTGCTACTGGGCGCGATAATACGTTCAATGTGTGTGACATTATTGAAATAAAAAGGTGGTAGTTCAGGTGTCGCCGCCGTGGTTGTGGTGGTCTTTTTACTACTAGCGGAAATTAATTTTTTATAACGCCAGGCCGGCGGTGTTTCATTCGTACCGTTTAAGGCGCGTACGGCATTTTCAATCGGCGTGTACCAGTCTGTGGAAGGCTTTATTTCCGGGCGGCAGGCGCTGATATATAAACACTGTTTGGCACGGGTTACGGCAACATAAAGTAAATGCAGTTGCTCCTGTGATTCGGTATGTTTCTGGTTGTCGAGGCAGGTATCGCTGATTTGATCGCGACTATCTTTAGTGGGTATTAACTGGATATGCGTTGGTCGTTCCTGTTGTGCAGGCCATTCAACCAGTGCCGAGAGTGTGTCACGGTTTGGGTCGTTGTTGATGGTGTCAGCCAGAAAAACCACCGGCGCCTCCAGACCCTTGCTGGCGTGTATGGTCATGATTTTTACGCGCGCATCGCTGGTTAGCATGGGAGCTTCGTCGGGCGCATCGCGTTCCTGTTGTTGCAACTCGCGTATGTGTAATAAAAAATGCATCAGGCTGGGGTAACGTCCGCTGTCCAGGTCCAGCGCCATTTCCAGAAACCGGATTAAATTGGCGCGCACCCTCGGTTTGAGCGAAGGCGGCGAGGTGGCGACATAGCGTTCGACTAATTGCGATTCGTGATAAATGCGATCCAGTAAATCGTGTACCGGAATTCTGTCGGCCAGTGCTGACCAGCTACACAAATAGTGATGGGCACGATGCAAGGGATGTTGCTCATCAAGTTCGGCGGCAATCTCGGTCAGGCGATCTATCCACAACGGTGTTGATTTGTGTGCGGCCAGTTGCATTAAATCGTTATCGTCAGCACTGAACAAAGGTGACTTGAGTACCTGCGCCAGGGCCAGATTATTGAAAGGGGTTAACAGCGTATCGAGCAAGGCCAGCATGTCGTCGATTTCTATGCATTCCAGCAGGCTGCCGCGGTTGGCGCCAATATAGGGAATGCCGGCATCGCGCAGGGCTTTTTCGTAGGACGCAACATGGGTGCGTTTGCGCAGTAAAATAAAAATATCATCGTACTGCATGGCGCGATCAAAGCCATCAACCTGTACCGCTGTTTTGTTATCCACCAGTTGCCGGATTTGTTGGGCAATTTGCCGGCCTTCCAGATCATGCAGGTTTTGTGCTTCTTCACGTGGTTGCTGTAACGGATTGCGTAGCACGGTGATTTCGTCACGGGCTGTTGCAGGAGTTGATAGGGGTTCTTCGCTGCTGGATTCCAGTGCGGGCAACACCACCACTTCACCCGGCAGGTCCGTTTTATGGGTTTCATGCAAGGGGAAGTCCGGTAACAACACTCGCATTTCATCCTGGGAAAACAGGCTGTTCACAAAATCTATTATGGCCGGCGATGAGCGCCAGGATTTATTTAACGGAAAGGAACGGGCGCCCAGATTGTTAGTTAACCAGCCCGAGGCAATGGCCTGTAATTCCGGTTTGGCGCGGCGAAAACTGTAAATGCTTTGTTTTTCATCACCCACCAGAAAAACACTCCGCGAGCGTTCGCTGTCACCGGCGGCCATTTCCTGTAACAAGGGTAATAACAGC
>JACPVK010000189.1 GCA_016191795.1 Gammaproteobacteria bacterium | reverse complement strand
TCGATGGCAGCGCTCTGTTTCAGACTGGTATTTAACTTGTGCAGCTCAAGCCAGCATTCATTGTCACTGCCTTGTGACACAGGCAATTCCGGCTCGATGGTTTCGGTTTCAATAATATTGGTAATCAACATGGCATGATGCGCCGTCATGGCGCGCCCGGATTCTGTAAATATCTGCGGGCACTTGAGGTTATGACGACGACAGGTTTCCTGAACAATATGCAAAACGTTGGTCGCATAATCATCAAGGCTGTAATTCATCGAACATTCATTGCGTGATCCGCTGCCATCATAATCCACAGCCAAGCCACCACCCACATCCAGAATATCCAGCCTGGCACCCAAAGCATGCAGTTCTACATAATGTCTGGCCGCCTCCTGCAAACCGGTTTGTAAATCGTGGATATTGGCAATTTGCGAACCCATATGAAAATGCAACAGCTTTAAACACTGTAATTTACCGGCTTGTCGCAAGCGATCAATGGCTTTGAGTACCTGCGAGGCTGACAGGCCAAATTTGGCTTTTTCACCACCGGAATTTTGCCACTTACCCTTGCCAACCGAAGCCAGCCTGATGCGGATACCGATACCGGGCTCCACGTTCAGTGACTCAGCCTCCTGCAAGATCAATTCGATTTCGGAGGGTTTTTCCACCACGATAAACACCCGGTGCCCCAGCTTCTGGCCTATCAGGGCGAGGCGTATATATTCACGATCCTTGTAGCCATTGCAGACAATCACACCGCCCGGTTTTGACAGCGCCAGTACCGCCATGAGCTCGGGCTTGCTACCGGCCTCCAGCCCAACCTGGTCACCGGCGTGCAGGATATCGCGTACCACACAATGCTGTTGATTGACCTTAATAGGATAAACAGCGGTATACGCCGCTTCGTAAGCCAGTGCTTTCGAAGCCTTGCTAAAAGCACCGCACAAACTGGACACACGATGCTTCAAAATGTCCGGGAACCGCACCAGCACCGGGAACCGCAGCTCGAGTTGCTGAATATCTTTTATCAGATGGTACAGATTGATAGCCGGCCCCTGCGGGTTGGGGCGCACCTGCAAATGCCCTTGTGGATTAATATCCAGGTAACCATAGCCCCAGGCATCAAGGCTATATATCTGTCTGGCAAGTTCGATGTTGACGCTGGACATGGGCTGGCATCCGGTGGCTGGGCAATGGAGCGGCATTTTAGCGCAGCCGGCAGCGTTGTATAAGTTATAATGCGTCGAAACTTTTAAGGGCCCCAATAATGACACTTGATAGCAACTGGTTTTCTGAAGCATTTAACGATGGTGGTTCGGCTTTCTCCATGAAGCTTGGCCCCGGAAAAAAACTCAGGGAAGTGCAATCCCCCTATCAGAAAATCGAAATTTACGACACTGAAACCTTTGGCAAATTAATGGTAATTGATGGTTGCATCATGCTAACCACGCGTGACAATTTCATTTATCACGAAATGATGTCTCATCCTGTCATGTTCACCCATCCCAACCCTGAACGCGTGCTCATTATTGGCGGTGGTGACTGCGGCACACTGCGTGAAGTGCTCAAGCACCCACAGGTACAAACCGCCACTCAGGTCGATATTGATGAACAGGTTACTCGCATGTCGGAACAATTCTTCCCCGAACTGTGTGAAAGCAACAACGACAAGCGAGCCGAGCTGCGTTTTGATGATGGCATTGAATGGGTGCGAAATGCCGCCGATGGTTACTATGACATTATTATTGTTGACAGTACCGATCCAGTCGGCCCCGGCGAAGTACTGTTTACAAAAGAATTTTTTAACAACTGCAAACGCATACTCGGCGCAGGTGGCCTGTTTGTTCAACAGAGTGAGTCCCCCCTGTATCACAGCCACAGCATCATAAAATCCATGCAGCAGAATTTACGCGGGGCCGGTTTTGCCGATACCCAGACATTGTTATTCCCGCAATGCGTCTATCCCAGCGGCTGGTGGTCCTGCACCATGGCTTGCAAAAACGGAAAAATACCCGCCCCACGCAATCAAAAATCATTTGCCACGCAGTACTATAATTACGAAGTACACCAGGCAAGCAAGGTGTTACCTGAGTTCATGAAAAACGCCCTGGCATGAAGCCAGGCACGTCAACAAGGAATAAAAGAAAATGGCGAAGCGTCCAGAAGAGCTGGTTAAGGGTGTAATCAAGCTGGTTTCACTTCCCGAAATTTTTATTCGGGTAAACCAGGTCATGGAAGATCCAAAACATGATGCCAAACAACTGGGCGATGTCATCAGTCATGACCCTGCGTTAACTGCACGCATTTTGCGCATAGTTAACAGTGCCTATTACGCTCTGGCCGTTAAAATTGAACTGGTTAGCCGCGCCGTCTCTGTCATTGGTGAGCAGGATTTACGTAACTTAATCCTGGCCACTTCTGCCGTTGATGTCTTTAAACGCATGCCCAACCAGCTGGTAGATATTGATTTGTTCTGGCGACACAGCGTTCATACCGGCATTGTTGCCAGGCTGTTATCACGCCATTGCAACATTTTGCACGGTGAGCGATTGTTCGTCGCCGGACTGTTACACGACATTGGCAAACTGGTTTTGTATCACAAGGAAGTTGAGCTCTCCCAACAGGTATTACTCAAGGCCAGCGAGACCGACGGTGTCGTTTTTCGAGCCGAGCAGGAAATTCTTGGCTACACCCATGCCGATGTCGGTGGCGCCCTGATTGATGCCTGGCAGCTGGCTGATACCCTCAAGGCGGTTGTCACCCATCATCATTATCCGCTCCGTGCAAAGAAGCACGCCATGGAAGCCTCTCTGGTCCACATAGCGGATTGTGTTGTTAATTCAATCGGCAGTGACACCAAGATCGACAGCCACTTACTGGATGACAATCCGGCCTTCGAGACAGAAACACTCAAAGTGACCGGCATTGACCTGTCAATCCTGCCCGAGGTCATGGAAAAGGCCTGGGAACAGGCTGGAGATGTACTCGACATTATATGCCCCAGAGTTTAATACCCCCCTCAACACCCTGCTAAGCCCCTGATTTTTCAGGCCGTGACTAAAAATGTCAAAAAGTGACATTTTTAGTCACGGTATTGTGATC
>JACPVK010000188.1 GCA_016191795.1 Gammaproteobacteria bacterium | reverse complement strand
CCTTTTAACGCAAAAGCCCTGGTAAAAAAAATACGTGAATTACTCGATAAGAATTAACCGACCTATCTGTTATATTGTGCTATGAGTTTTCGTAGTACAATTTAGCCAAGTCGAATGATAATTTTTCGACAGACAGGTTATGAGTAAATGCGCGTATTTCTTCTGGTAATTTTTCTGGCATCAGCACTACCCGCAACGGTATTATCAGGCACACCCGGTGAGGTCGGGATCGGCGATTATTTGCGCGATGCAACACTGCAGGGATTTAACGGAAAAAATAATTCGTTTTCGGACTTCAGGGGCAAACCACTTATCATTAACGTCTGGGCCAGTTGGTGTGGCCCTTGTCGATCCGAGATGGGTTCGCTGGAACGGCTTGCGCGCCGCTACAATAATAAAGAGCTCAACATCATCGGTATTTCGACAGATGACGATGCCAATGCCGCGGCGTCCTACATCAAACAGTCAAAAATTACCTTTAACAATTATCTCGATCACAAAGTGATGCTGGAAAACATGCTGGGCGCCAATACCATTCCTCTGACTATTCTGGTAGACGCACAGGGACGCATTTTGGAAAAAGCGCGCGGCGCTTATGAGTGGGATGCCCCGGAAACCATAGCCGGGCTAGAGGAAGTGTTTCACATCAAGCTAATGCCCTAGCCTGAATATTTCATCAAATTAATCACAGTAAAAGCGTTCGACTAAAGTCGAACCCACAAAAGCTGTGATATTTCTGTGGGTTGGCCTCAATGCCATTAAGTTAAGGAAAATTTGTTCCGTTGTAGGATGGGTGGAGCGCAGCGTAACCCATCAAAATGGTGGGTTACGCTGCGCTCCACCCACCCTACAAAAGCTTAACTTAATGGCATTGGGGTTGGCCTTCAGGCCAACGCTTTTTATCAAGGGACAATTTGCGCATGGGTCAATTGAGATAGCATTTACCCCATTTGCGCTTGATGTACACGGATGTACGAATGCCGCGAGCGCAGGAGCGGCGTATTTGCCTTCATTTTTTTCATTTTTGATGAAATATTCAGGCTAGTAGCCTGTTGAAAAACTCAAAATCAAACGATTTCACACGAAGGCGCGAAGGTGCGAAGAAAGCTCGATGCAGGGAAAAAAACCAAAGCCCGACGCAACAGATGTGTGTTTAAGCTCGATTGCTGCCATACCTTTACCCTCCTGCCTGACTTTTTATCCTTCGCGCCTTTGCGCCTTCGCGCGCGATCTTTTCTATCCCGTTTGGTTATTTTTCAACAAGCTGCTAGTCCATTGGAACCCAGATAAATCACTTTTTATTTTTCTGATTCAACTCGCGCAGCCGCGCCATTTTTTCCGCAATTTTAATTTCCAGTCCACGGTTCACCGGATGATAATAAATTCGCTCGCCCATGTTATCCGGAAAATACGTCTCCCCTGCAGCAAAGCCGTCATCTTCATCATGCGCATAACGGTAATCCTTACCGTAATCCAGTTCTTTCATTAATTTTGTTGGCGCATTGCGAATATGCATGGGTACTTCGGAGGTGCCGTTTTCCCTGGCATCTTTCATGGCGGCATTGTAGGCCATGTACACTGCATTACTTTTGGGCGCACAGGCAAGATACACCACCGCTTGCGCTAAGGTTAATTCGCCTTCGGGGCTGCCCAGTCGTTCGTACACATCCCAGGCTTCGAGTGCCAGCTGCAATCCGCGTGGATCAGCATTACCTATATCTTCCGATGCCATGCGCACCACACGCCGTGCGATGTATAAGGGATCACAACCACCATCGAGCATGCGGCACATCCAGTACAGTGCAGCATCGGGATTGCTGCCGCGTACCGATTTATGCATGGCGGAAATCTGGTCGTAAAAATAATCACCGCCTTTATCGAATCGGCGCAGGGTTTGTGCGGTAACATTTTCGATCACATCTGGCGTTATGGTTTTGACACCGCCTACTTCGTCAGCCAGGTCAACGGCAATTTCCAGAAAGCCCAGGGCACGTCGTGCATCACCATCGGCCATGCGTGCCATAAGCTGCAATAATTCATCGCTGATGTTGACAGTTTCATTACCCAGACCTTTATCTTTGTCCTGTAAGGTGCGTTTTAGTAAACCGTTTAAATCGTCATCGGATAAACGCTTGAGCACATAGGTTTTACAACGTGACAATAAAGCGTTATTGAGTTCGAAGGAGGGATTTTCGGTAGTGGCACCAATAAAACAAACCGTGCCATCTTCCACATAAGGCAAAAGGGCATCCTGTTGTGCCTTGTTGAAGCGATGAACTTCGTCAACAAACAATATGGTGGGTTTATTGTGCGCGGCAGAATATTGATGAGCCTGTTCAATGGCGGCGCGTATATCCTTGACGCCGGCCAGCACCGCCGAAATATTTATAAATTGCGCCTGCGCATAATTGGCAATGAGTCGCGCCAGTGTGGTTTTGCCTGTACCCGGCGGCCCCCAGAACAACATGGAATGCAAACGTCCGGCACGTATCGCTTTGGCCAGAGGCTTATCGGCACCGAGTATATGTTGTTGACCGATGTAATCATCCAGCGACGCTGGCCGCATGCGATCAGCGAGAGGATGAAATGTCTGGTCTTTGTTTGACATGGCTATTTAAAATGATGGATTAAGCTGCGCTGCGCCCATCCTACTGCCCTACCACATCGACACCTTTGGGTGGCTTGAATTCAAATACCGCATCATCCAGTGGCACATTAGTTTGCATTTGCTCAAATTCAATGGTGGTGGATTGACCAAAACTGTCTATCAACCGCATGGACTTAAGATTGTTTTTGGACATGCCAACATAAATCTCCAGAAATTCACTTTCCTTCCTGACCGGTGTTAGTTTTACCCAATCCTGGTTTTGCACATTTCCGGCATCAGTGACCACAAAATCGTCGGTAATTCTTTTACGCTGATCCAGCAAGGCTACCGGCGCGCCGCTGAGCATCTCGCTGTATTGTTTGATTGTTACCTGTTCCAGTTCAGAATCGAACACCCAGATTTTTTTTCCATTGGAAATTATTTTTTGCGGATAAGGCAGGACATAATCCCAGATAAACCGGCCGGGACGCTTTAATGTGAATTTACCCGCTGATTGCTGCAGCAATATACCCTTGTTGTCGAGAAGTTTTTGCTGGAACCGGGCTTCGATGGTTTGGGTATTGGTGAGAAAAGCATCCAGTGCTTCAGTACCCTG
>JACPVK010000187.1 GCA_016191795.1 Gammaproteobacteria bacterium | reverse complement strand
TTCAGCGGGCGTGGCCTTATCCAATCTGTTCCCCGAAGCACGATCCGTCGGTAGCTGGCTGAAACATGGCTGGCACGTGGCTGTGGCTTATGTCATTGGATTTTTCATTATGCTCGCCATTGTTGGCTGGCATCCGCATGATCCGCACAAGGATATGCCCGTGGCACCCACGCATGTTGAGGCAGTGCAGCCGCATTAATAAAACAGTAAAAAAGATCGACACAGAGTCGCAGAGACTCAGAGTTGTAACAATTATTTCTCTGCGTCTCCGTTTCTCCGTGTCATGTTTTTATCAGTTTCGCTGATACAACAAATCCCAGACTCCATGACCCAGTCTGTGACCCCGTTGTTCAAATTTGGTCAGTGGTCTTTCTTCCGGGCGCGGCACAAAAATATTTTCGGCAGAAAGATTGTGGAAAGGATGGCATGCGTTCAAAACCTTGAGCATGTGTTCGGCATAATTCTGCCAGTCGGTGGCGAGATGAAACAGGCCGCCGTGTTTCAGTTTTTGTGCCACCAGCAAGGCAAAATCCGGCTGCACAATGCGGCGTTTGTGATGACGGGTTTTATGCCAGGGGTCGGGGAAAAAAAGCTGTAACCGATCCAGAGAATGATCGGGTATTTGTTGCTTCAAAACATCAATCGCATCGTGACAAAAAACGCGAATATTTCGAGTTTCAGTTTGTTCAATATTTTGCAGTAAATGCCCAATGCCGGGGCGATGTACTTCAATGCCGATATAATTTTTTTCGGGATGTTTGATCGCCATTTGTAACAACGAATCGCCGTTGCCAAAACCGATTTCGAGTATGGTTTCGGCATGGCGGCCAAATAGCGTATTCAAATCCAGTTTTTCAGGTTTGAATTCCACGCCATAAACCGGCCATACAGTTTCCAGCGCTTTTTCCTGGCCCAGCGTTAATCGTCCCTGACGGCGGACAAAGCTTTTAACAGTACGAAGCGGGCGCGGTGTTTTGGTTGGAGTGGTAGTCATAAAGAAAAGATTTGACACAGAGACACAGAGTCGCAGAGTGGGTAATAGTGATTCCTCTGTGTCTCAGCGTCTCTGTGTCAATGGTTAGAAAAACAATCCATCAATGGGTGATGACGCCGAAGCATAACGCTTGCGTGGTATGCGTCCGGCAAGAAATGCTTCACGCCCGGCTTCCACGGCTTTTTTCATGGCCGAGGCCATGAGTATCGGGTTTTTTGCACCGACAATGGCGGTGTTCATCAAAATGCCTTCACAACCCAGTTCCATCGCAATGGCGGCATCCGATGCTGTGCCGACACCGGCATCTACCAGTATCGGAACTTTGGCGTTTTCGATGATGGTAATAATGTTGTAGGGGTTGCGAATGCCGAGGCCTGAACCGATGGGCGCTGCCAGCGGCATCACGGCTACGCAGCCAATCTCCTCGAGTCGTTTGGCAATAATCGGATCATCGTTGGTGTACACCATGACTTTAAATCCATCCTTGACCAGAATACGTGCCGCTTCCAGCGTGGCGGTAACATCGGGGAACAGGGTTTTTTCATCGCCCAGTACCTCGAGTTTGACCAGGTCATGTCCATCGAGTAATTCCCGTGCCAGGCGACAGGTACGTACTGCATCGTCCACGTTGTAGCAACCGGCCGTATTCGGTAGCAGTGTGTATTTATTGGGCGGCAAAATATCCAGTAAATTAGGTTCACCGGGCGTTTGGCCTATGTTGGTGCGGCGTATGGCAACGGTGATAATTTCAGCCCCGCTGGCTTCAGTGGCCAGACGTGTTTCCTCGGTATTTTTATATTTGCCGGTGCCAGTGAGTAACCGTGAGTGATAGGCTTTGCCAGCAATGATGAGTGGGTCTTTATTCATGATGTTGTCGATAGTTTAAGGTTAAAAAGTTTCAAGTACCGGTCCATGGCGCAGTGATCCGGTTTTTCATCCATGAACAGCTTTCGCCACACTGCGTTTGAACATTGAGAACAAACGCGGAGTGTCTTACCCACCGCCAATGGCGTGGACGATTTCGATAGTGTCGCCGTTCTTCAGCTCGGTATTGGCATACTGACTGCGGGGAATGATCTCGCGATTAATCTCGACGGCCAGGCGTTTGCCCTTTAGGCCGAGCTCCTGTACGAGTTGCTCGAGGTGAGTGCCGTTATTCACGGGGCGAGGTTGACCATTGAGTACGATATTCATGGGACAGCTGTTCGGTTTTCAGAAGCCAAATTGTACACGAATAAGCGATCTGTCCGGCAGTTGTCAACGAGCGCTGGCAGGCATCAGGCAGATTCTTGTGCTATACACATGCAAAAATACTGATACACAGAGTGAAGCTGGGCTAAAATTTGCTTGTTTACCAGAAACATATTTTATAAACATAACAATCTTTCGATGTTGAATAATTGTTCAAGGGGTTAGTATGGTGGTTCCAAGATATTCGGCGTTATTACTCATTTTGACGAGTTTGTTGCTCAGTCCATTTTTAGCTTCCGCCGCAGTTAATCCTTTCAAGAAGACCAAGGACTATCAGTTTAGTGATAGTGTCGCCTGGTATTTCAAGGATGGCGCAGCCATTAAATCGGGAAGTGAGCCGGATGGTGGCGACATACTCTATTATCATCTCAACATTAACAAAAACCAGCTGCGCCTGCGATTTGGAAAAAACGATCCCAGTGGCGAACTGGAAAACACCCGTGTTTTTGATGACCTTGAGATCATTGATGTCACCATCGATGGCCAGCGTTTAAATCGTTTTCAATGGTGCCTGGATAATCAGAGCCAGTTGACAACAACCCTGAAACAAAATTCCATTGTGGCCAACGGTGCCTGTGTCAATTCTGGCGGTGGTGATTTCACTATTGGGCTGGATGATGAAACCAGGGATCAGCTCAAGAAAGCCCGCACTATCGAGTTTATTGCATCACCATACGGCCGGCCGGTACGTTTGACCTACACCATGAGCGGATTCGCAAAAGGTTATGCCGCCATCATCGCACCGCCACCACCTGCGCCGGCACCGGTACCGGCACCTGTCGTTGAAGCGGCCAAACCAGATCCAAAACCCGAGCCCAAACAGGTGGTTAAAACCTGTTATGCCGAAGCACCGGACGACATGAAGGGTGCGGTGAAGTCGATTGCCTATCTTTGCGATGACAAGGCCAAAAAAACTTCGGCGGAAGCCACCATACAATCCCAGGTGGCCACTGAACGTCGCAAGCAGAAAGAAGTCGAGGCTGAACGTCAGCGTGCAGAGGCGTCAAAAATGAAAGAAGAAGCGGCACTCAAAACGGTTGAATCCGAGTGGGATAAGCGACAGACTGAAATCTGGGTTGAGCGTTGCCAGAAGCATTGGACTAAGGGTGTAAGCCCCTGCTATTGCGCTCCTTATATTGATAAGGCGCCGGCCGGTGTTGAGAATACCTGCGGCAAGTAAGCCCATGGCGCAATAGAATTTGAGGATAATACCAACGGCGGTCAGTGACCGCCGTTTTCTTTTCTGCAGAGTTGAAAGTTATGGTTGATGTGATAGTGGTGGGAGCCGGGCTGATAGGTATGCTCACGGCGCGTGAGTTACAGCAGCGTGGCGCCAAAGTGTTACTGCTGGAACGTGGCAAGGCGGGTGGTGAATCCACCTGGGCAGGCGGTGGTATTTTGTCACCACTCTACCCCTGGCGTTACGGTGATGCAGTGAATGTGCTGGCGCACTATGGTCATCAAAATTATCCCGCACTCGCGGAATCGCTGTTAACCGAGAGTGGCATAGATCCCGAATACACACGTAGTGGTATGTTCATACTGGATCAGAACGAAACGGATGCGGCACGTGCCTGGGCACTGCGTTGGCAGATGCAACTGGAAACGTTAAAGATGCAGGCTTTGCATGAGCGTGAGCCAGCACTGAATCCCGGGATTAATTCTGCGATGTGGTTGCCCAACATTGCGCAATTGCGTAATCCCCGATTGAGCAAGTCGGTTCAGGGTAGTTTGCAACGCCGTGGTATCACCTGTCTGGAAGATACCGAAGTATCAGGGCTGGAAATTAAAAGTGGCCGGGTGCAGGGAGTGCGTGCACAAAACTCACTGTATCATGCCAATAAAGTGCTGATAGCGGGTGGCGCCTGGAGTGCCAGTCTCATAAAACAAATTGCCACTGCGCCGCAAATACAACCGGTAAAGGGGCAAATGATTCTGTTTAGAGGTGAACCGGGCGTGCTAAAAACCATGGTGTTATCGCAAGGTCGTTATCTCATTCCGCGACGTGATGGACGCATACTGGCGGGCAGTACGCTGGAATACACGGATTTTGATAAATCCATCACAGATACGGCTCAGCAAGATTTACGCTCGGCAGCTATTACTCTCTTGCCACAACTGGCGGAGCTGCCGGTGGAGCATCATTGGGCCGGGTTGCGTCCGGGTAGTCATCAGGGTGTGCCATATATATGTGAACACCCGGAGATCAATGGTCTATATATCAACAGCGGTCATTTCAGGAATGGTGTGATCCTCGGCGCCGGCAGTGCCCGGCTGATGGCAGAGTTAATGAGTGGAGAAGCTCCTACCATTGATCCCGCTTTTTATAACTTTGATGCGATTCATTGAGCCGTTCATCCGTGATTGAAAACGGCCTATCAAATCAGACATGACAATTTACCAGCAGCGGTCTTAACTTATGCTCATGAAAAATATACCGAAACTCCAGGCCGGTTTTACCATAATAGAGTTGATGATTACTCTGGTTGTGGCGGGTGCTCTGTTGGCAGTGGGTATGCCAGCCATGCGTGAGTTTGTCCAGAATGCACGCATCACATCAGTGACTAATGAGCTGGTGTCAGCTTTGATGCTGGCACGTAGTGAGGCGATCCGCCAAAACACCCAGGCCTGTGTATGCCCAACGACTAATACGACGCTGGCTGCTCCGTTATGCGCCGCGAACGGCAACTGGGAAACAGGCTGGATAGCTTTTAGTGATTTTAATGGTGATTGCGTGATTAACGGCGCTGCACCCAACACAGATCAGTTGCTCAAGGTTTGGGACGGTACAGCCTATGCAGGTGGCCTGACTGTTCGAAACGATAATGCCAGTATCAATGGTGTTAACGCCGTTGTTTTTAACAACCGTGGTGAGCCCTTTGCTGCGGGTAACAACCAGTCCGGTAATTTTAGTATTTGTGACGACCGGACGCCAATTTTTGACGCGATGGGTAATACGCGAAATGCAGCTGCTGTGACGGTAAACGCAGCCGGTCGCACCCGCTCTACGCGGCAGCAAACGTTTATTACTTACACGGCACCATAGGAATCAGCCATGTATTGTGAACTGCAAATCAAGAAACTCTCACACCAGCAAGGTTTTACCATGCTGGAAGCATTGCTGACATTATTTGTGCTCACCATTGGTGTTTTGGGTGTGGCGGGTTTGCAGATACAGGGTATGCGTTCCGGTGGCATGGCCATGCAGCGAACAATTGTTTTGATGAAGAGCCAGGAAATCATTGAGCGCATGCGCCTTAACCGTGGTGTCGATGGCCAAAATCTTCCATTGTATGCAGCCGGTGTAGCAGCAGATGGCAGTTGTAACTCCGGTACCGTATGTGATTCACAGACACAGGTGGCTCACGATTTATTTGTTTGGCAGCAGGATCTGGCGTCTATGTTACCAACACTGGATGGTGCGGTCATTGCTGCCGTGCCGGGACCTGTTCCGACATCACCTTATGCTGTCACGGTAACTGTTAACTGGACTGCGAATGATGGTTCAGCCATGCCAGTGGTACTTTCCTATACAGTTAACGTGCAAATTTAACGGAGTTATGATGTTTAAAAATAATCCAGGCATGTTGACGCGAATCAGTGGTTTTTCTCTGATTGAATTAATGGTCGCTCTGCTCATTGGTTTGTTTCTGATTGCGGGTGTGTTCAAGGCTTATGTTAATGGCCGTGCCAGTCAGGACGTGGTGAGTGAGCAAGTCGACATGCTGGATAACGCGCGATTCGCGCTGGAAACTATCAGTGCTGATATTCGCCAGGCTGGTGTGTTTGGTCGAGTAACAGATCCGTTTCGAATCGACAGAACCAGTACCATGCCCGCTGTGCCGACAGAATGTGCTGCTGGCTGGGCAGTGAATGTAGATCGACCTGTTATGGCTTTTGATGAACAGGATCCCTACGGTGGTCCCTGTGTTAACAATTATTTTCAGGGTGATTTTCTTGAGTTGCGGGGAAGTCTGCGTGATCCGGTAGCCCCACTGGCGAATGACAGAATTTACATAAACAGTGATGTGAATAATGCTCAGTTCTTTTATGTTGCCGCATCACCCAATATTAGTTTGACGGCCAGAGATTATGACTACTACGTAACCGCTTACTACATTGCAAGTGATAGCGATGTTGCGGGTGATAATCTTCCCTCTTTGCACCGAATTTCTTTACAACCCGGTGGCCTGGTGGTTGATCAGGTGTTACTGGCGGGAGTGGAAAACTTTCAGGTGCAAATTGGCTTATCCATTGATGATAATGATGATGGCGTGACTGACAGAATCAGTTATGTTGATCCTCAGAATGTTACTGACTGGAGCGTCGCAAAATCTGTACAGGTCTGGTTGATTGTACGTGCCGGTACGCCATCCAAACTACTTACTGATACAACTGTTAATGCCAATATTGCCGGCCAGGCAGTTGCACTGACCGATGCGGTTTCATTCACGGCGCCGGGTGGCGCTAATGATGGATTACGCCGCGTAGTCGTTAGCACTGTCGCCGTGATGCGAGAACTTTGAGGTACTGAATATGCATATGAGTAACACCAGACGTAATCAAGAAGGCGCCGCCCTGCTGGTGGGTTTGATTGTGTTGTTGATTATGACCTTGCTTGGCGTCACCAGTATGAGCGTGACTACGACGGAATTAAAAATCGCCAACAATCTGCAGACCAATAATATTGCATGGCAAGCTGCAGAAACAGTGATAAGTAGAGTGGCACAAAGTGAGCCGGATGCGGGTGTAGAGCCTGATATTAGCGCACTTAACTGGGGCGCTGCTGGAACTCAGTCATTGGCCGGGATTTTAAATGAGTCGATAACATCCGGTACCGTGGATGCAGATAGTGATTTAATTTATATGGATTGCATGAATACGCCTGCTGGTTACGATATCACTGGTAGTGATCAGGAGGGCGGTAGTAGCGCATACAAGGGTCTGGTGCATGACATTAATGTTAATGTAACGATTGTTGGCAGTAATGGAGAATCAATCGGACAGGCACAAAGCAGATTGAATGGTTTTCAAACGATCCGTCCAGGCTGTCCATAACCGTTTTTTAGGAGTGCAATGATGAAAAAAACTATCTTGTTTATGCTGTCAATTATCAGCGTATTAGCGGTTATGAGCGTGTACGCAGAAACAAAAATGGAACGGCTGGAAGAAGCCATTGAAGCGCAAAGACTGCAAATAACACTGGATGATTCGCTTAACGGTTATATAACCGGCGCAATCTGTGATGACTGCAAAAATATCCGCGTCACAATAACGCCCGACACTTTAGCTATAGCCAATAATGTTACGGTGCCATTAATCAAGGCACGGGAACGGGCTGGCAAGTCTGCCATTGTTATTTTTGACGCCAAGAAATTAACTGTAAACAGAATCCGTTGGTATAACTAATCGGTTAAAACCGGCAGCCGGTCTGCCAGTAGATGTTGTTAATGATTAGTAGGTTTATATTCAACATCACTATGTTGAGGAAGCGAACATGATGACTCATTACAAAAAAATTCATACCCTGGTGGCAGCCATGTTGTACGGAATGCTGGCGGCATCACCTGCAGCGGCTGACGACACAGAAATTTATCTGGGACAAAACCTGGGAGTAACGGATGTACCACCCAATATTTTATTTGTGGTGGATACATCAGGCAGTATGGACACCAACGTGACCACGCAAACTACTTATGACCCGGGTACGACCTATTCCGGTAGTTGCAGTACTACGCGCGTATATTACAACGCCGATAAATTTACAAAATGTTCTGGCAGTAGTCCTACAAGCAATTATTTTGAATTGGCTAATTTGAAATGTAAGGCCGCTATCGATGCCTTTGCCACGTCCGGTTTTTACCAGGACAATATGGCGATGTGGCGCAGCAGTCAATGGAAAATTTTTAGTAGTAGTGCACACACTGTAGATGTTGAGTGCAAAGCTGATAGTGGTGTGCATGGCAATGGTGGTACTGCTACTTATGCTGCCAATGGCGGCAGCGGTCCATGGTCGACTAACTCATCTAATTCTATTAACTGGACAACAGCAACCAGTTACACCATCAAGTCAGGCAATTATCTTAACTGGGAACAAAATGCGGCAACGATTACCAAAACCCGTATCCAGATTGTGAAAGATACTTTGACCTCGCTGGTAAACAGTATCAACAATGTCAATATTGGCTTAATGCGTTTTGATAGTAACGCCAACGGTGGCATGGTGATTCATGCTATGGAGCCAATTGCTACCGCAAGAACCAATTTTCTGACAGCCGTTAACGGCTTGCCTGCAGACAGCTATACGCCATTGTCAGAAACCATGTATGAAGCAGCCATGTATTATAAAGGTGGCGCGGTTGACTACGGTAATACATCCTCCCCTGTAAAAAGTGTTGCCGCATCTCGTGTTGGTAGCGTCAGTACCAGTAACACCTACAATTCTCCGATTGATTTTCAGTGCCAGAAAAATTTCATTGCTTACCTAACGGATGGTGACCCCACGCAAGATACCGGGGTTGGTACTACACGCCAGACCAATGTGGGTATCAGTGGTGGTTGTAGTGTAGTAGGTAGTGGTAGTTATCAAAGCAACTGTATGGATGATATTGCCTCGGCCATAGCAAAAAATGACCAAAGTACCGGGGGATCTGGTTTTGCAGACAAGCAGGTTGTTTCAACTTATACCATTGGCTTTGGTACAGGTATGTCCAGCGCGGGTATTACTTTGCTGAAAAGTACGGCCTCCGCCAGTAAGGCAGAATCGGGTGCGGGTGCTTATTATGCGGCGAGTGATTCAGTTGAATTAACAGCGGCATTCACCAACATTCTGACTGACATCCTGGGTGTCAGCTCAACCTTCTCATCACCTGCTGTGTCCGTTAACGCATTTAACCGTACAACACATCGTGATGATTTGTATTTCTCATTGTTCAAGCCAGCCGCTGGCCCACACTGGGACGGTAATTTCAAGCGCTACAGACTTGAATTTGATACAGACGGTAATCCCTTTATTGTTGATGTGAATAATCAGCCAGCGGTAAATAGTTTGAATGGCTATTTCTATGACACATCCACCAGCTACTGGACTCCTGTCGCTTATGCACCGGATGGTAAAGATGCACCGGAAGGTGGCGCTGCCAGCAAGCTTACCAATAATCGTACTGTTTATACTTACATGGGCTCCAATAACAGCCTGACGGATTCCAGTAATCGTGTGCATGAAACCAATGCGACTATCACAGACGCCATGCTGGGTGTTGCAGCCACAGAGCGTGATAATGTATTGAAGTGGGCACGTGGTATTGATGTGAAGGATGTTGATGGTGATGGTGATGTGACGGATGAACGCCTGATTATGGGTGATCCATTGCATGGTGAGCCTGCCATGATTCAGTATGGTGGCACCGATGCAGATCCTGACATCACAGCTTATGTGCCAACCAACGAAGGCTATTTGCATGCCATCAATACAATGAAATCTGCCGGTACCGAGACATTCTCTTTCGTGCCTAAAGAGCTGTTCTCTGTCGTCGGTGTGCACTACACCGCGAACAACGCCATTACCAAAACTTACGGACTGGATAGTTCTATTACATCCTGGATTCAGGATCAGAACAAGGATGGTGTTTTAGATGCAGCTGCTGGTGACAAGGCCTACATCTACTTTGGCATGCGTCGTGGTGGTAATAACTACTATGCACTGGATGTGTCAGATCGTTCTAACCCGAAATTTATGTGGTCGATTATTGGCGGCACGGGTGATTTTACCGAGATGGGCCAATCATGGTCACAACCCCAGCTACGTAAATTGCGCGTGAACAATGCTGATAAACACGTACTGATTTTTGCAGGTGGTTACGATACCAATCAGGACGCGGTGTCACAACGTACTGTAGATGGAGCTGGACGCGCTGTTTATATTGTGGATGCAATGACAGGCGCGCGGTTATGGTGGGCCAGTTCTCAAACAGGTGCGAACCTGACGCTGACCAATATGCAATACAGCATACCGTCAAATGTTGCTGCAGCCGATGCTAATGGCGATGGCTATGCAGACGCGATGTATGTGGGAGATATGGGTGGCCAGATATGGCGTTTTGATATAGCCAAAGGTGCCGCGGGTTCTACGTTGTCAACACTGATTACCGGTGGCCGCATTGCAGATCTGGCAGCCAATGGGAACAAGGCTGATAACCGTCGTTTCTATTATCCTCCTTCCGTGTCCCTGACCAAGAACGGTGGCGACACATATCTGTCTTTGGGTATAGCTTCGGGTTATCGTGAACATCCATTAAACAAGGACATTGAAGATCGTATATACATGCTAAAGGACAAGCCGGTATTTGGTAAGCCTGCAACATACGTGACGCTGACAGAAGCCGACTTGTTCGACACAACAGATAATCTGGTGCGCGAAGGCACATCGATACAACGAGAAGCAGCAAAAACCGCCATGGATCAAGCGGATGGCTGGTATATCAAACTCGAGACCACAGGTGAAAAAGGCCTGGCCAAAGGTTTGATTTTCAATGACTATCTATATATAACGAGCTATATCCCGACAGATACTAGCGCCGCATCACAGGCATGTTCGCCCAGTGAAGGTACAGGTCGTTTATACATAGTGAGTGTCAAGGATGGTGGTCCATTAAATACCTCCAGCGGGACGACACCGCCTGGTACCGTTTCTCCTGGTGATCTTAAAGATAAACGTTATGATCCTCTGGTTAAGCCAGGTATACCGGCTGACCCCAAGATGATTAAAACCGCTAACACTAATCAGAAAGATTACGCAGTGTGTGTAGGTACTGAATGTGAGAAAGCACCGGATACCAATACACATGAAACCTTGTACTGGTTTGAACGATAAAATTGAGTAGGCCGGGCTAATGCCCGGCCGGCTCACAGGAGTGGAGTAAAGATGAAAAAACAACACGGTTTTACATTAATAGAATTACTAATAGCACTGGTCATAATTGGTATTGTAGGCGCGCTTGCTTTTCCTTCTTATCAACAATATATGATGAGAAGTGCACGGTCAGATGCTTATGTGGGTCTGACGCGACTGGCGGATTTACAGGAGCGTTTTGCCCTGGTTAATTATCGCTACGGCACAGATGCTGAAGTGTCGGCAGTGACTGACAATGGGCTCTATATTTTGACAACAACTCTGGTTGGAACTGGTTATATACTGACGGCAGATGGGAGTGGAAGCAATCAGGCAAATGATACTGGCTGTGTTCAGATTACATTGACATCAGCCGGACAGAGAGCTCCAGCTATGTGCTGGTGATTATTTCAGATCAGGTATAAAAAAGCCGCCCATTGGCGGCTTTTTTTTGTTTAAAATTAACGTAATTCTCTTGGCAACTGAAATATCACATTCTCTTTTGGACCACTGTCATCCCGTAGAATGGCGCCAAATTCCTTGCGTAAAAAATCGATAACACCGTTAACCAGAATTTCGGGTGCCGATGCGCCGGCGGTAATGCCAATAGTTTGTTTATTGGTGAACCATTTTTTTTCAATGTGTTCAGCATTGTCTATCAAGTAACTATCTATACCCTGATTATTGGCCAGTTCCTTAAGTCGATTGGAGTTGGAGCTGTTTTTTGAACCAACAACCAAAATCAGGTCACACATTTCAGATAGTTTTTTAACTGCATCCTGGCGATTTTGTGTGGCATAACAAATATCGTCTTTGCGCGGGCTTTGTATGCTCGGGAATTTCTTTTGTAGTGCCCGGATGATATTAATGGTGTCATCAACCGACAGAGTGGTCTGGGTGACAAAAGCCAGCTTGTCAGGATTTTTTATTTTTAGACTGGCTATATCCTTTTCAGATTCGATAAGGAATATGTCGCCACCAGCCGTGCGATCGTATTGCCCCATGGTGCCTTCTACTTCCGGGTGGCCAGCATGTCCAATAAGAATGACATCATCACCCTGGCGGGCATGCTTGATAACTTCCAGATGAACTTTTGTTACCAGCGGACAGGTGGCGTCAAATACTTTTAATGCTCGACGTTTTGCTTCGTGGTGAATTGCCTGGGCAACTCCGTGGGCGCTGAATATGACGGTTGCATGGTCGGGCACTTCATCGAGTTCTTCGACAAATATCGCGCCCTTGTTTTTAAGGTCATTAACAACGTAGGTGTTGTGTACCACTTCGTGACGTACATAGATGGGTGCGCCCAGGGTTTGAATGGCTCGCTCGACAATTTCGATGGCTCTATCAACACCAGCGCAAAATCCGCGGGGGTTAGCGAGAATTATTTGCATGGTTTTGTGCCGTCATGCCGATGGCGAAAGCTATCGTAAATTAACAGTACTGCGCCGATACTGATTGCCGAGTCGGCAATATTAAAAGCGGGCCAGTGATGGGTCGCATAGTAGACGTCGATAAAATCAATAACATGGCCATATATACTGCGATCAATCAGGTTGCCAATCGCGCCGCCCAATATAAGCGCTATGGAAATGGTTTGTAATTTCTGACTGGTATTTAATTTTTGCAACCAGATAATGAGCACAACACTTACGCCGGATGAGAGCAGCATGAAAAACCAGCGCTGCCAGCCACCTGCATCACTCAAAAAGCTGAATGCAGCTCCGGGATTGTAGACCAGGGTTAAATTGAACATGGGCATGAGAGACAGCGGTTGACGATATTCCAGCAGGCTTTCAGCGAGCAGTTTGGTGGCCTGGTCACAAGCAATAACCAGCAGTGGAATCCATATCCAGTTACGAAGGCTGTTTTTAATCTCAGGCATGTTTGCGCACCTCGCCAGAGCCAGAGACGTTACTCACACAACGACCACACAGCTCAGGGTGCTCGCTATGTTGTCCAACATCCTCGCGGTAATGCCAGCAACGAATACATTTATTATGTTTGCTGGCAGAAGTAATGATGCGAATTTTATGTCGGGTATCAATTTGTTGTTCCGTGCCGGGTGAGCTTGATGTCAGTGGGTGCAGTCGAACGTAGGATGTGATTAAGACAAAACGTAATTCATCTTCCAGTGTAGCGAGTGTCTTTAACAAGGCGTCATCGCAGTATAAATCCACTTCGGCGTCCAGTGATGATCCGATTGAGCCTGCCACGCGTAAGTCTTCCAGGTGTTTAGAAACCAGTGTTCGCACCTGCAACACCGTGTTCCAGAAATCAAAATTCATGCGCCCTTCAGCTGGTAAATCATGCAGGTCTTCGTACCAGGTCGAGATAAACACACTGGATTGATTGCGATCGCCGGGAATGGCCTGCCAGATTTCATCGGCAGTGAAACTGCATATCGGTGCCAGCCAGCGTGTCATGGCTTCAATGATGTGATAAAGCGCGGTTTGTGCGGACCGCCGGGCCAGGCTGTTCATTTGTGTGGTGTACTGCCGGTCCTTGATAATATCAAGGTAAAAACTACCCAGCTCAACGGCACAGAAATTATGCAGCTTCTGATAAATGCTGTGGAAATTATATTCACGATAGGCGGTGATTATGTTCTGCTGTAAATGCCATGTGGTGGCTACAGCCCAGCGGTCCAGTGGTAACATTTTATCGGCAGCAATCATGTCACGTGATGGTTCAAATCCATTTAGATTGGCCAGCAGGAATCGTGCAGTATTACGAATACGACGATAGGAGTCAGACATGCGCTTTAAAATTTCATCCGATACGCTCATTTCTCCGCTGTAGTCAGTGGAGGCTACCCAGAGTCGTAAAATATCTGCACCCAGACTGTCACACACTTTTTGTGGCGCGATCACATTGCCCTGCGACTTGGACATTTTTTTACCGTCGGCGTCTACTGTAAAGCCATGCGTTAACACAGCCTTGTAGGGAGCCACGCCATTCATGGCGACGGAAGTGAGCAGTGAAGATTGAAACCAGCCGCGATGTTGATCCGAGCCTTCAAGATATAGATCGGCCGGGTAATGCAAATCCTTTCTTTGTTCGAGTACCGCTGCATGGGTTACGCCGGAATCAAACCAGACATCCAGTGTGTCGGTCACTTTGTCGTATTGATCTGCGTCGCTTCCCAGTAATTGTTCTGGTTCGAGTGAAAACCAGAAATCAATCCCCTGTTTTTCAATTCCGCCAGCCACTTTTTCTATCAGTTCCGATGTTCTGGGGTGAAGTTCCCCCGTTTGTTTGTGTACAAACAATGTGATGGGTACGCCCCATGTGCGTTGACGGGAAATACACCAGTCCGGACGATTAACCACCATGCTTTCAATGCGTGCCTGACCCCAGTCCGGCATCCATTGTGTGTTGTTAATTGCCTTCAGGGCGTGGGTGCGTAATTTGTTTTGCTCCATGCTGATAAACCATTGCGGCGTCGCCCGAAAAATAATCGGTGTTTTATGACGCCAGCAATGCGGATAACTGTGCCGGATGGATTTATATTTTAATAAGGCGTTATTGTTTTTCAGCGTTTCAACGATGGCGTCATTGGCCTTGTTAACATGTTGTCCTGCGAACAAAGGTGTGTCGGCTAAAAACACGCCATCACCACCCACCGGATTATAAACTTCGAGTCCGTATTTTTGCCCGATAACAAAGTCATCCTGGCCGTGACCGGGTGCGGTGTGAACAGCGCCGGTACCAGTTTCCGTCGTGACATGATCGCCAACAATCAGTGGCACTTGCCGGTCATTAAACGGGTGTTGCAATGGCAGATTTTCCAGCGCCGTTCCTTTGCATCGACCCAGTACGGTGTACTCATCAGCGCCATAACGATCCAGTGCCGATTTATGCAAGGCCTCGGCGAGAACCAGATTGATCTCACCGGAAGCCAGTTTTGCCTTGACCAGAACATATTCAAAATCGGGGTGTAAGCACACGGCCATATTGGCCGGCAAGGTCCAGGGTGTGGTGGTCCAGATAACCACAGCCACATCATTAGAATTTATTTCGGCGTTGAATTTTTTAAAAATAGCGGCCTTGTCTACAGCACGAAAAGCCACATCAATGGCGGCAGATGTTTTGTCCTGGTATTCCACTTCGGCTTCGGCCAGTGCCGATCCGCAATCCAGACACCAGTGCACGGGTTT
>JACPVK010000061.1 GCA_016191795.1 Gammaproteobacteria bacterium | reverse complement strand
GAACTGTGGGTAACTGCCCGCGATTTACTAAAATAGAATGATGAGATAGATGAGGGAAAAAGCCGGTGCGTAAACTGACCTTAAGCTTGGCGGTAATGGCAGCGCTGTTGCCGAGCCAGGTACTACCTCTGGGCCTGGGCGAAATCGAGCTGAAATCAGCTTTAAATCAAGAACTTGATGCAGAAATCCAGGTGTTGTCAGCAGCACCGGAAGATGCCGAGCAACTGATAGTGAAACTGGCTTCGCGTGAGGCATTTGCCCGTGCCGGTATTGATCGCCCATTCTCCCTGCAGGATCTTAAATTCAAAACCATTATTAAAGGTGGCGTGCCCTACATTCAGGTTTATACCCTGGAGTCGGTACGTGAGCCTTTTCTAAGTTTTCTCGTCGAAATAGACTGGCCCAACGGTCATTTATTACGCGAATACACCTTGTTGCTCGACCCGCCGGTATTTAACCCCGGGCCGGGAGACCAGAGCTTCCTCGACGAGGGAGGAGATGACCAGGCTTTTTTTGAGCCGGCAGATGTTAGTGCAGAGCCGGCTGCAACTGAGAAGTCACCTTTCGACGAAGAAGTGGTCGCTGACGCCGATTTTGATCCGGCTCAGCCAGTACAGCGTTTTAATGCCGTCGATGATAACGCCGTAGCCGAAGAAGCCATGCCTGTGATTCCGCAGGCTGAACAACAAGCTGCCAGGCCTGCTCCTCAATACAGCCAGCAGGTTAGTGGGCAACACCGGGTACAGGAACATGACACGCTATGGAGCCTGGCGGAAAAATTACGTCCCAATGCCGATGTATCCATAGAGCAGATGATGCTGGCGCTGGTACAGGAAAATCCGGAATCGTTCATTAAAGAAAACATTAACGGCGTCAAGCGTGGCTACATTCTGCGCATGCCTGAGCGTGCCAATATCACGGCAATTGATCGCCAGACTGCACTGGAACAAGTGCGTCAGCATAATGCGCTGTGGCGTGAATATCGCCAGACCATGTCGGCCTCGGTCCCGGCTTCTGCCATGGAAGCGGAAGACGCCGGTATTGATCGTAAAGATGAAACCACTGAGGGTCGTCTGAATATTGTTAGCGCTGCCGGCGGCCAGCAGGGCAGTGAAGCCGCTCTCGCCGGACAAGATCCCAAAAGCCAGGTTACCCAGTTAAAGCGTGAATTATCCGTCACGCGTGAAACCCTTGAATCGGAACGCCTGGAAAAAGAAAACCTGCGTGAACGTCTGGCTGAACTGGAACAACGTGTACAGCGTGTGCTTGAAATGGATGACGCGGAACTGGCCAAATTACAGGCTGATCTGGCGGGCACCAAAAAGCAGGCCGACAAACTGGCCAAACCTGCAGCACAAACCCCGGCGGTAAGCCCGATCGTAGACGAAACCGCGGCACCCAAACCGGAGCCAGAAACCGCCCCGACGGATAAAGAGATGGCCAGTGGCGAGCAGCCATTGTTTGTCGATGAAACCCCGGCTGGTGCCGATATGGCTGAAGCGGTAACGACCGAAACGGGCGCCGAGCCGGTTGAGTCAGCCGAGCCCGAGACGCCCAAAGCGGCGCCAGCACCCGCAAAACAACCAGGTTTACTCGATAATCCGCTGGCGCTGCCTGTTATTGGCGGTGTCGTGGTTCTGATCCTGGCTATCGTGGCGCTGATTTTGCGTCGTCGTCGTGCGGCGAAGGAAGCGGAAGAGAAAAACAAATGGGCTGATATGGATCAGCCGATTAACTTCGATGATGCCGTCGAAGCCGTTGGTGAGCCCTATGTCAAAAACCGCGATGCGGATGCCACGGCAGAAATGCGCATCTCGGAGACCGCTCAAAAACAGGCGGATAAGCATGATACGGTTATCGGCCTGCCAGGTGATGAACCGGCGGGAGAAGCGGAACAACGCGACGACGTACTCGCCGAGGCGGATGTCTATCTGGCTTATGGCATTTATCAGCAGGCTGAAGACCTGTTACTCAACGCACTGCGTCAACATCCGGAGCGCGATGATTACCGGATGAAACTGCTTGAAACCCATTTTGCCAGCAAAAACGCATCGGCGTTCACCGAGCTGGCTAAAGAAGCCAAGAAGCGTAAGGGTTCAGTCAAGAGTTATTGGGATCGCGTTGTCGTGATGGGACGCGAACTGTGCCCGGATGTCGCCATGTTTACCGAGGGCTCAGCATTAATACCCGGTTTTGATGCAGACAATTTACTGCCTCAAAAACCACAAACCACTGACTTTGTGCTGGATGTAGGTGGTATGGCGCCGGATCTTGATATTGGCTTTACTGAAAATAAAGCGCCACCCGCTAAAAAAGTGGATGATGATCTGGATTTCTCGCTCGACATGGATGCCACCACGGTTCTGAAAAAGCCCGTGCAGGAAGCATCGCCCATGCCTGAACTGGATCTTGCGGCGGATCTGGAAAACATTGCCAACGCCATGAATTTGTCGACTGGTACCGCCCCCGCCACCAGGCCTAAAGAATCCCTGTCTGCTGACCTGGATCTGGGCGAGCTGGATTTCAGTGCCGATTCGCTGTCACTGGATACGGATACGCCTTCCAGCGGCGGCATAGACGATGATTTTGCACTCGATTTTGAAGCCTCTGATCTGGGCCTGGCAACCGACACAGATGAGACGGCCGGCATGGATACCTCGCTGGATCTGGCCATGGACGATATGAATGATCTGTCCATGGAGCTCGAGTCTGAACCGGAACCTGAGCCCGTCAGGCCATCTGCCGCCAAACCCGCCAGTGTTATGGATGCAGGCGGCGATGATGACTTTGATATTTCTCAGCTGTCAGAAGACGTGGATGAAGTAACCACCAAACTGGATCTGGCCCGTGCCTACATGGATATGGGTGATAACGAGGGGGCACGTAATATTCTCGAAGAAGTTAAATCGGAAGGAAATCCGGCCCAGAAGAAACAGGCTGAAGCGTTAATGGCTAAAGCCAGTTAATGACTGCAGTCAGATAAAAGCCCGGCTGGTTAAAAACCTGCCGGGCTTTTTTATTGCTTCAAGATTAAAAAACTGCCTGCCAGAAGTGGCCCGCAACTTGCTGATTGATGGTACGACACGATCAATTGAACAGGTGCATGATGGATACCCAGCCTCTACTTCGAGTTAGCAGTACCAGGCCTCAAAACAGGTCGCCAGCTACGGCACCTGATAGCCATGGCAAACAATTCGATCATCATTTGCAAGACCAGATACAGCGCACTGAAACGCCCGGCGAGTCAACGAAAAGCCAGATAAACCGCGCGAAATCAACCGAAACCGCCACCACGCAAACGGCTGACAATGAGCAGGATGAAATCGTGCAGACGGAATTAACGGGAGCGGAAACAGTGGTTGCCGCTAATCCAGAGGATGCTTCATCATCGGCCGAAGAGGCAGAAATAATGATTAATTTACTCGCCTTCGACGACGGCACCACGGAACAGGAATTGCCGCCGGACGGCAATATGTTGCCGCCAGCCATAGCCGAACTATTGTTACCTCAGGACACCAGTCCTGATGTGAAACCTGTTTTCGTGTTAACAACCGAGATAGCCACAAAAACCACTGCCGTCACAGCGACTCTGGCAGAGCAAGCCCCGGTTGTTGCAAGCCAGGCTGATGTATCGGAATTAATACCACTGACAAAAAATGAATTCCCCGCGCAAACACTGCAACAGATAACAGCAGACGAGGTCAGCGCGAAGCCGATGATGGCGCCCGACATGAAGCTGCAAATTAAATCCGATGAAGTGATGAGCGACAAACAGTTTGCCGCTCTCATAACGGAAGCAAACAAAAATACAACGCTTTCAATGCAGCAGGTGCAGGCTGTAACCAGTAGTGCCGCTGCCAATATTCAGAGCTATATCCCACCACAGTTTACGGCGGCACAGTCGGCAACGCCGGCGTTCAATGGCAGTGTTAATGTTCCCGTCAATCATCCGGCCTGGGGTAATCAGCTGGGTGATCAACTGGTGTTTATGTTGCAGGGCAAGATGCAATCGGCCGAGATCAAACTCAATCCGGCGCATCTGGGCCCGATGGAAATTCGTCTGTCAGTGCATGAAGATAATAAAGCCAGCGTCAGTTTTATCAGTGCGCATGCACCGGTACGTGAAGCACTGGATGCAGCGTTGCCGCGGTTGCGTGACATGATGGAACAGCAGGGCTTAGATCTAACGCATGTCGATGTGTCGGCGCATTCTGGTGGCCAGCGCGAAGCGTTTGATCAGCAGAATCATGCGTCACGCGCTAACGTACCGGGTCAGCAGGACAACGAGACGGTCGAGCCGGCAACGGTAGTCAGAACACAAATAGAAACCGGGTTAAGTGTATTTGTATAAAGGCGGGCATCCGCTCATGCGGTTGAGCTGTTGTCTGAAAGTTGGGTACTGGCGCAATCGGCAGGTGAATTAGAGCCAGTAATGGTTATTTGGCCTGAATGGCCGGCCCGGATGCGCTGGTACAGCCTAGACTGATCGACAGTTGCAGGTCTTCAGGTTCACATACACCACAGGCATGCAGAATAATCCCTTTGCTCTTGTAGAGTTCCACAGCATCATTCAGCCATCCCGTTTTGTTTTCCAGCAGTTGTCGAGTCGTCGCTATGTTGATCATCAGGCTTTGATGGCTGTGCTGATTGACCAGATCCAGATTGCGCACTGAAAAACTGAATTCATCAATACACAATTGTACCGGCAGTGTTGATGGCAGGGCGCGTAACAGGGTTTCGCTGTCGGAGTAACATTCATGTATACGTAACTGAACCTGGAACAGGGGGATACCGAATTTTTTTTCCAGCCCGTTGAGTGCTTCTATGAGTGTATTGCCGGCCGTGCGAACCGGCCACAATGGCAGGGACAGAATATTGGCCGTGGGGTACTGTTGTTTTGCCAGCAGATAGCCCTGGCAAAAAGAATTTAACAGGTGCTCCATGGCGTGTATGCCGGGCCTGCTGGCAGCAGGCAAGTCAGCACGTACTTCAATGGCGGTGACTGTTTCATTGCTCAGGTTAATGCGAGGCGAGTAGTGTATTTTGATCTGGTTGTCGAAGATGCATTCATCGAGGGCATTACGCGGTGATATCAGTGACAGGGTGCGGGCAATGCGGTGTTTTAAAACAGACCAGTTAATGGGTTTGCTGATGTAATCATCGGCACCTACCCTAAAAGCATGTTCTACCGAGGTGTCATCATCCAGCCCGGTGATCATTAACACCGGTAACTCGGGTTGCTGTTCCTTGAGTATGCGGCAGGTCACAAAGCCATCCTGCTCCGGCATGATGGCGTCGAGCAAAACCAGGTCAACGTGGTTATCCTGATGAAGCCGTAACACTTCACGGCCGTTAGTGGCATCGAGTACCCGATAACCATCACGCTGCAAAATATGATGCAGGATTAATCGAATCG
>JACPVK010000174.1 GCA_016191795.1 Gammaproteobacteria bacterium | reverse complement strand
TAGAAGCCAGGATAACGGCTTTCTTCACGGAACTGAATGTGCTTCATGTGAGCTTCTGCAGTCAGAATGCGGTGATAGTTTTCCCATGCACGGAGCAGTTCGTGCAAGTCTTTGGCACGCATCTTACCTGCGTCTTCCTTCAGCATTTCCAGTTTTTCTTCAGCCAGCTTCAGCATGTTAGCGTTAGTGGTGTAGTAAGTGGCAACGCCGGCTACGTATTCGTCCATGATCTTCTGCAGACGGAACTGCAGCATCTTGGGCGTAATGTAGTTAGGGTTAACGTCGATAGCCGTGGTGTAATCCTTGAATTCAAGGTAGGTTTTTACTGGCTTGTAAATTTCAGCAACCAGCTGGTCTACAGGTGTATCCAGTTCAGGTTTCAGATCTTTGTTATCCAGGCAGTATTTCACCATGGCTTTAGCAGCCAGACGGCCTTCAGCGTGTGAACCTGAAGAGAACTTGTGACCAGAAGCGCCCACGCCGTCACCGGCAGTGAACAGACCTTTAACAGTAGTCATACCGCGATAGCCCCAGTTCCAGCCTTTTGGCAGGTGAGCAGGGATCTTGCCGGCATCAGCATGAGTTTCAGTTGTTGGTGCGCCCAGGTCGGTAGGACCAGAAGTCCAGATACCGCAGCAACCAGAGTGAGAACCGAGCAGGTATGGTTCTGTTGGCATCAATTCTGAATTTTTCTTTTCAGGTTCGATGTTTTCGCCAACCCAGATACCGCATTGACCGATACACATGTCAAGGAAGTCTTCCCAGGCTTCGGCTTCCAGATGCTTCACTTCGCGTGGAGACAGAGTCTGAGCCAGTTTGGCCAGAGCAGTTACGGTATCCATATAAATAGGACCGCGACCTTCTTTCATTTCTTTGAGCATCAGGTGGTTACGCAGGCAAGAAGCGGGAACAGCAGCCTGACCATACGGAGGATAGTCATTGAGCAGTTCTTTGTTCTTAACCATGTACACTTCGCCATAGGCGTTAGTGGCTTGCGCTTTGAACAGCAGGAACCATGCGCCAACCGGACCGTAACCGTCTTTGAAACGGGCAGGTACGAAGCGGTTTTCCATCATGGTCAATTCTGCGCCGGCTTCAGCAGCCATAGCGTAGGTTGAGCCAGCATTCCACACCGGATACCAGGCGCGGCCAGTACCTTCACCCACTGAACGTGGACGGAAGATGTTTACGCAACCACCGGCAGCCAGCAAGCAGGCCTTGAATTTGTAAACCACAACCTGGTGGTCACGAGTAGAGAAACCAACAGCACCGGCAACGCGGTTCTTGTCGTTTTTGTCGTTGATCAGCTTCACGATGAAGATACGTTCCTGGATCTTGTCCATGCCCAGTGCCTTCTTCGCAGCTTCAGCGACGATCCATTTGTATGATTCGCCATTGATCATGATCTGCCATTTACCGGAACGTACGGGTTTGCCGCCGTCTTTCAGTGCAGGCATGCCTTTGGAGCCGTCATGACGTTCGCCTTTTTCGTCGGTTTTCCAGATGGGCAGACCCCATTCTTCAAACAGATGTACAGATTCGTCAACAACGCGACCCAGGTCATAGGCCAGATCGTCACGGGTGATACCCATGAGGTCGTTGGAGACCATACGTGCGTAGTCAGCCGGATCCTGCTCAGGACCGATGTAGGTGTTGATCGCAGACAGACCTTGAGCCACGGCACCGGAACGGTCCATAGCAGCCTTGTCTACCAGTTTGATTTTCAGGTTAGTGCCTTCAGCCCAGCGCATGATTTCGAAAGCAGCGCCGCAGCAAGCCATACCGCCACCAATCAGGAGGATGTCGAGATCTTCCTGGATGACTTCGGGATTACCAAATGTACCAGCCATTGTAATTACCTCAATGTTCGTTAATGTGGATCAGTCTTATTTCAGACGGATCAGTTCTGCGCGGTTGCCAGCGCGGTAGCCGTTTTCGCTGTTGAAGAAGCGGCCGTCTTCGATCTTGCTCATATCAGCCTTCGGCTTGTTGCCATAAGGATTGATAGAACCTTCAGGTGTGGTACGGATCGGGAACTTGAAGCGCTTCATGTTGCCGTTACGGAACTTGATGGTCCACATGATGGAGTCAGAACCACGCAGAGGCTGTACTGAGCCGCCCAGTGGAACGATGTCAGCATAGTGACGGCATTCAATGGCGTTTTGCGGGCAGATCTTCACGCAGGAATAGCATTCCCAGCACTGCTCAGGTTCTTGGTTGAAAGACTTCATGGCGTGGCCGGTTTCAGAACCGTCTTTATCCAGTTTCATCAAGTCGTGTGGGCAAATGTACATGCAAGCGGTTTTATCTTGACCCTTGCAGCCATCGCATTTCTCGGTACGTACGAAAGTAGGCATCCGTAGGCTCCTCTGCTGGTTGATATTAAAGTTATTTACAGTTTTTTTGCCGTTTTGATCAAAGACCGCAACAGCGAAAATCGTTCGGTTCGTAGCCGGCGCAAGCCTGGCGAACCGCTTGTTTATCCGTTCAGATGATGGATTCCAAAAGCGTAGAAACCCCATCAAAAGGGAGTGTGCACCTTATATCCTTGTGTCTTAAAACACAAACACAGTTTTCTTGGTCTCGATAAGTAATACTTATCCATTTTTTAAATACAGTTTATGCAGCGAATTGTTGAAATATCTTCCATAAAAACAATGTCTTAGAAAGTTTATTGATGAAACAGATAGCTTCATAATGAGATGCTTAAATGCAATATGTTCTCATTTGCCGCAAAGCCAGTTAAACACTTTGTTGCGCTGCGTCAATCGCGCTTTGCGGGGCGTAGATACTACAGCATAGAGGGAGGTGTTTTCCACCTGGTGCGGCGCCTGCATTCACAGGGATTATTCACTGATAAGTCCGCTCAATTTGACCTGTCGGCGACACTGATACAAGGTAGCGCAGTTCGTAAACCCGAGGCATGTTATGTCAAATGAAAAAGTGGTCCGAGAAATCCGTATCAGCCCCATTGTGCCCTCCGAATCCGTACTGGTGGCTACGGCACGCAGCATGCGGCCACGCAAGGAAGAGGAGAAGGCGCCGCGTGATACCCGCGAGCATGTAGAAACCTGTCCTTTTTGCAAAGGCAATGAACACAAGACGCCACCGACCATAGGCTCTTATCCCGACGAAAAAAACTGGGAAGTGCGTATTGTCGAAAATCTGTTCCCGGTGCTGGGAGATGATCGTAAGGAAGGCGGTATCAACTTTGGTTTGCAGCAGGTGATAGAAGGCTATGGTCGTCACGAAGTGCTGATTGATCATTTCAAACACGGCGTGGGTGTGTTCGAAATGGAAGAGGCGCACATTCAGTTGCTGTTTGGGGTTTATCGCGATCGCATGGCAGCACTGTATAAATCAGACGAGCGTTTGAAATACGTTCTGGTGTTCAAGAATTTTGGTGCGGCGGCCGGCGCCAGTATTCCGCATACCCACAGCCAGATTATTGCCACACCGGTCGTGCCGGAAAATGTCATCAACGAGCTGGAACACTCGCGCCATTATTATCACAAACACAATACCTGTGTGTTCTGCGCATTGATTGATGAAGCGCTGACTTTTGAAGCGACAATTTATGATCGCCAGTCGGGTGAAGTGCGCCGCAAGATCGATGTCGGCCAGTACGTGATCGAGCGCGGCAAGCGTTTCATCGCCATCAAGCCGTTCGCCAGCCGCTTCGAGTGGGAGGTACACATCCTGCCG
>JACPVK010000060.1 GCA_016191795.1 Gammaproteobacteria bacterium | reverse complement strand
TCAACCCGATGCAGTGCTCGCTGCCATGGATGAATGGTGTACCACACAACTCGGCAAATCCGGATTAACCCAGCGCGTAAAAGACAGCCGCATCGACGCCGCCACCGCCGAACGCGAAACCATAAAACTGCTGGAACAATACGTACCCAAAGGCAAATCCCCGATGTGCGGCAACAGCATTTGCCAGGACCGCCGTTTTCTCGCCAACTACATGCCGCTGCTGGAAGAATTTTTTATGTATCGCAATCTGGATGTCAGCACCATAAAAGAACTGGCGCGCCGCTGGGCGCCGGATGTGGCGAAAGGTTTTAATAAAGAATCATCGCATCTGGCGATGGATGATATTAAGGACTCGATTGCGGAGTTGAAGTATTACCGGGAGCATGTGCTGAAGATTTGATTTGTGTTTTTAAGGTAAAGAAAACGCAAATAAACTTTTTTTCTGGGTGGGGATGTGAGTGGCCCGAATTTGGGTGCGCTGTATCAGGGTTATGGGCAGGATAGGATTCTTGGGTAAGAATGATTCGATGAGATGTTTATGAACAGAATAATATTAATATTTATATTTGTTTCCGGGTGTGTAACACACGATTTTTCAACGCAACAACGAACTGATAAAGAAATAGAATCGTTATTAACTGGAAATTGGTTTGTATCGCCAATCGATACATACTTTTATACTAAACCAGGAAATGCCATATCGAGTTATACGCTTGGTCATGAGGTGTTTTTTATTCAATATGCGGACGCTGATTGCGAATTAGCACTGCTTGAGGCTAAAGCCGTATGGAAGGTGGAACAGAATAAGTTATTTATTACAGTAGTAGGTAGCACTGCCCCAAAACTTATTCCTGTTGGCTTTACAACAACAGATGAGATACTTTATATCGATGAAAACAGTATGGCTCTGAGAGCCATTGGAAATGATCATACCCAGCTAAGAACTAAAACCGATACGTGCAAGGTCAGGCATTTGTGAGTTTCAAGGCGTTTGTGGGCAGATCTATTTTTGCGAAGTGATTGTGAAACGGCTGGCTAGTGCCAGTAGAAAAAAAGATCTGTCCCCGTTGCTAAATCTCAATTGGCGCATCCAGCCGATTCCCCCGGCGTGTAGGTCCGATTAGCGTAGCGTAATCGGACGAATGTTTATTGAAAATAATCACAATAAAGAGAACCGTTTTTTTGCTTACTGGATAATGATTAATGTTTTTGGTTTGGCGTTAAGATAACATGCGTCCGATTACGCTACGCTAATCGGATCTACATACTTCGTGATATGTTTCGTGGCAACGTAGCTGTTTTCGTTTGAATCCAATGAGCGTAACGAGGCCGGATACAAATAACCAGATTGCAGCCGGAACAGGTATTGACTGCACGAAGAAATCTCGTGATGTGTAGCGATAATCCCAATAGTCATCGTAACTTAACAATAAAGCTCGTGGGTCGTCTGGGTTGACTATAAATTGTCCCGCATTCGTATATTCAAAACCAACCAGGTTAAGTGTGACACTGGCTGCGCATTCAATGCACAATGCCATGCCGTTTGTAATGGACAGGTTGCCAGTGTAAATGTATTCCCAGGTTTCTTCAGACCAGTTAGCTGCTATTGAGCCACTGCCTGCAAGGGTGGCATCTAAATTCATGGAGAATGTCCAGGTGTTGTCGGAATTAAATCCATTGCGCCAGGATAAGGGGGAAATCTGATCAGTATAAATATTGAACTGTGTATTGAGGCTTTGCAGAGATCCGGGTGCTTCAAGCCAGATGTATCCCGTGTAATCCATATGCGTGATTTCCGGCTCCGGATTCATCGTATCAGTGGAATCAAGCGCAGAAGCAGATGAAAGGTTATAACGCACCAGATGGTTAATAGTTCCCGTACCGGTACTGGTGTCGAATCGATACATGTCAAAGACATTCATATAATCCAGATCGGTCGTGCTCTGCGGTAAAATCACGCAGTTACTACAGTTTGCTATAGCGTCAGGCAGCACAACGGTTGAGAGGGGAATTGCGTGGGATACGCCGGCAATGAGGTTGCAGGTAATAAACAGGAAAGGAAGTTGAGTGCGCATGTCGGAATCCTTATCATTTATTAAAAAACATGAATGTTTTTTATTCTTCAAGCAAATGATGCGCCACTGTTGTATGTTGTTGATTCTTATAAAGAGTGATAATTAAAAAATGTCGGGTATGCACATTATGTAAAGGAGGGCGACATGGTTCGGTGTTTGGAGACGTATCTATTTTCTCAAAGTGATTATTTGCCGGTTGGCTAAAGCCAGCAGAAAAAAAGATCTATTCCCGTTGTTAAATCTCAATCGGCGTATCCAGTCGATTCCCCCAGTCCGACCACGACCCCGGATACCCGCGCACTTTTTCATAACCCAGCTGCTTCAACATAAAATACGAAAACGCCGAACGATGATGCGTCTGGCAATAAACAATAATTTCTTTATCAGGTGTTAATCCCAGCGTGTTTAGTTTTTTCTGTAACACATCATTTGGTAACAATCGATAATTGTGCTGCGGGTCCATGCCTTCGGTCCATTCAAAATGTTTGGCACCGGGTATGCGGCCGGCGCGTTCGGCGTAGCGTTTTTCGCCGGTGTATTCGCCCAGGCTGCGGGCATCGAGTAATGCGACTTTGGGATCATCGAGATGGCCGAGTATGTAACGCACATCGGCGATCACATTCATGTTGGTGTATTTAACTTTGCATGGCACATCCGTGACGCGTGTTGATTCGGCGGTAACAGGATGTTTTTCCTTGTACCAGCTGATGAGTCCGCCATTTAATAAGGACGTTTTAAAATGACCGAGTGCGTGCAGGGTCCAGATTAATCTGGCTGCCTTGCCGCCACCTTCTTCATCGTATGCAACAACATGCGAGTTGCTGGTAAAGCCAATAGCCGATAATACCTTGCTGATTTGTTCTTCGTCGGGCAGCAATCCCATAGCCGGGCGATTAACCGCGGTGATGTAACTATAATCGAGAAACACGGCACCGTGTATGTGCACCTGCTGGTACTGGCTGTGTTTGCACATGTCAACGATCAACAAATCTGGATCATGCAAATGTTTTTGCAGTTCGGCAGGTTCGATGAGTAGGGGTAGCATGGACATAATCAATTCCGGTTTTAAATTGTATAAAGATTTTGACGCGGAGGCGCAGAGGTGGTTAATTTGTATCGGTTCTGAAAATGATTTTCTCTGCGTCTCCGTGTCTCTGTGTCAGATTTTTTTATTTTGCGGGTATTAGTACAGTATTTTTGGCCACCGTATCGGTTTGCGGATAATCCAGCGTGTAATGCAAGCCACGGCTTTCCTTGCGTTGCAATGCGCAGCGAATAATCAAATCCGCTACCACCGCGAGGTTACGCAATTCAATCAGGTCATTGGTGATGCGGAAGTTGCCGTAGTATTCGTTAATTTCCGATTGCAATAAATCAATGCGATGCTTGGCGCGTTGCAGGCGTTTGTCGGTGCGCACAATGCCGACATAGTCCCACATAAAACGCCGCAGTTCGTCCCAGTTATGCGCAACCACCACTTCTTCGTCGGAATCGGTAACGCGACTTTCATCCCAGTCTTTTATGTCGTCCCATCGTGTGTTGTTAATTTTTTGCGCGATGTCCTGACATGCGGCTTCGGCGAATACCAGGCATTCCAGTAATGAATTGCTGGCCAGGCGATTGGCGCCGTGTAATCCGGTGCAGGATGTTTCACCCACAGCGTAAAGATTTTCAATATCGGTACGGCTGTGTAAATCCACTTTTACACCGCCACAGGTGTAATGTGCGGCGGGAACCACCGGCATGGGTTGCCTGGTGATGTCGATACCAAATTCCAGGCACTTGGCATAAATAGTGGGGAAGTGCGACGTAATAAACGCCGCCGGTTTAAAACTGATATCCAGATATAAACAATCGGCACCCAGGCGTTTCATTTCATGGTCAATGGCGCGCGCCACAATATCACGCGGGGCGAGTTCGCCACGAGCATCAAATTTATCCATGAAGCGGGTGCCATCGGGCAATAATAATTTGCCGCCTTCACCACGTAAGGCCTCGGTCAGCAAAAACGATTTGGCCTGCGGGTGAAACAAACAGGTGGGATGAAACTGCATGAACTCCATATTGGCAATGCTGCATCCGGCGCGCCAGGCCATGGCGATACCGTCGCCGGTGGAGCCGTCGGGATTGGTGGTGTAAAGGTAAACCTTGTTGGCGCCACCGGTGGCCAGCACCACAAATCGAGCCTGAAAGGTTTCGACACGGTTGGTGTCTTTATTGAGTACATAGGCACCAATGCAGCGATTATGTTTGAGCCCGAGCTTTTTACCGGTGATGAGATCGACGGCGATATGGTTACTGAACATTTCAATGTTCTGGCTATCGCGCACATGGTTCATCAAGGTGGTTTCCAGTGCGCGCCCGGTGGCGTCGGCCGCATGTATAACACGACGCTGGCTGTGGCCGCCTTCACGGGTGAGGTGATAACTCTTGCTGCCGTCCTGGTGGGTGTCGGCGGTGAAGGGCACGCCCAGCTCGGCCAGCCAGCGAATGTTGTCGGGGCCGCGTTCGACAGTGAAGCGCACAGCGGCTTCATCGCACAGGCCGCCGCCGGCATCGAGGGTGTCGGTGATGTGGGCATCATAAGAGTCATCCTTGCGCAACACGGCCGAGACCCCGCCCTGGGCGTAGTAAGTGCTGCTCGCGGTTTCGCCGCCCTTGGCGATGATGGCTACCTTTAAATGGGCAGGCAAACGCAGGGCAAGTGATAAACCGGCGGCGCCGCCACCGATGATGAGAACGTCGTGGCGAAATTTTTGTCTACAGGCTGAATCGTCGGACATTGGGAGTAAGGCTTTATGTCATTATGTGAATCGGGTATGGTGCTGCCCTTCAACGGCACCGTTTTAAACAACAACGTAAACGCAACGGATGTTACAACACTTTTCAGCCCCAATTCCAAGCGGCCAGCTATGGTTACTGAGCGTCATGCCATGACTCAGGTTGAATCTACCGAGCCTACCGAGCGCGATATCGACCAGTTACTGGTGGAGCGGGTGCAGGCTGGCGACAAGCAGGCCTTTAATGTGCTGGTGCGTAAATACCAGTACCGCATCATCAAGCTGGTGAGCCGCTTCGTGCGTAATTCTGACGAAGTGCAGGATATAACCCAGGAGGCTTTCATTAAAGCCTATCGTGCCATTGGCGGGTTTCGCGGTGATGCGGCGTTTTATACCTGGCTGTATCGTATCGCCATTAACACGGCCAAAAATTATCTGGTTTCCAACGATCGCAAAATGCTCGATCAGGCTCTGGACGCTGATGATGCCGAACAATTTGAAAGCGGTGACTGGCTGCGTGAGTTTGCCACCCCTGAGCGCGAGTTAATGGCCAGTGAACTCAAGCAGGTGATTTTTTCCACCATCAGCAAGTTACCGGCCGAGCTAAAAGAAGCGATTACCCTGCGTGAAATGGAAAATTTAAGTTACGAAGAGATTGCCCAGGTCATGGATTGTCCTATAGGTACGGTGCGCTCACGTATATTCCGTGCCCGTGAGGTTATCGACAACGAAATCAGGCCACTGCTCGACCGTGGTTGAATTGATGAAGTCGGGAAACACCCCGACGGAGGTTAACGCTATGCAACACAATCAGGATAAACAACGCAACGAACAGTTATCCGCCCTGCTCGACAATGACATGACTGAGCAGGAGCTGGCGCAATTTATGGACGATTTAAAGCGTGATCCACTGGCAGAAGGCGAGACCCTGCAGCGCTACCAGTTAATAGGTAAAACCCTGCGTGGTGAACTCGATTCAGCCGCCTTTATCGATGTTTCGGCTGCGGTGCAGCGAGCCATTGAACTTGAGTCACTACCTGTCAGCAACGTGCGTGTACTGCGACCACGCTGGTTGCCGTCCATGCAAAAACTGATGCGGCCGGCAGCCGGTCTGGCGATTGCGGCATCGGTAGCCATGGTAACCGTGGTGAGTGTGCGCGTGCTGCAACAAAATGCACCGGATACGGCGCCCGGGCAATCTATGGTTGAAGCGAACACGGCACCAGTCGTTCCGGTTAATGCGCAACGGGCGCAACAGGTACAGGTTGTTGCTGCCGGTACGCTATCCACGGCCAACGCCGTAACGCCGACCCAGGCTTCGGACAATCAGATGCGGGAATACCTGATACGCCACTCCGGTGTGGCCGGTCAAACCACCATGCAGGGTGTGATGCCTTATGCACGGGCGGTGAGCTTTGAAGAGGCAGGCGCACATTGATGCGTTGGTTAATCAGTCTGTTGCTGGTGACTTCATGGGCACATGCCGATGAGGTAGATAACTGGCTAGGCCGTATGCAGCGGGCGGGGGAAACCCAGAATTTTCAGGGCACCCTGATCATTCGCCAGCATGACCAGCTGCACGCCATGCGTGTGGTACATGGCCAGGGTGAACGTGGCGAAGGTAGCTGGGATACACTCGAATCCATGAACGGTGAACATCGGCGGGTGATTCGCCGTGACACCCTGGTAGTCACCCTGTTTCCTGATAAAAATCTTGCGACCCGGGTTCACGACAGCATTGGCCGGGATGTGAAGTCGCTGCCGCTGCATCCGCAATTACCGCGAGATCTGGCCTCGTTGAAACAGATTTATCAGGTGCAGCTGGCCGGTGAAGATCGGGTGGCAGGCTGGCCGGCGCAAATTATTGAGCTGTTGCCAAAAGATCAGTATCGCTATGGCTTCAGGCTGTGGCTGGCACGCGATAACGGTTTATTGTTGCGTTGTGATTTACTGGGCGAGCGTGGTGAAGTCATTGAGCAGGTGATGTACAGCCAGTTAACGACCATGAAACCGGTGCCGCCACCCGGGGTGCCGGATTTAACAAACTGGCGGGTAATCGATATTGACGCGGGTCGGCAGGCAATGCCTGAGGCCGCGAACATACACTGGAAGGTTGACAGGCTACCGGCCGGTTTTCGATTGATTCATGCCGCCGCCATGCCTTCAGTGGCCGCAGCCGAAACGGATGACAGCCATACACAGGCTCAACCGACCCAGGTACAACATTTGATTTTTAGTGACGGTATGACATCGGTCTCGGTGTTCGTTGAAGAACGAGTGCCTGACAATAAACTGCTGGTAGGCGTGTCCCGCATGGGCGCGGTAAATGCCTTTGGTCAGTCGTTGAATGGCCACCATGTCACCGTTATTGGTGAGGTACCGATGTTGACCGTGCGACAAATAGCCCAGTCGCTGGTACACGCAGAGCGGGAGCCCGTATCGCATGATTGAAGAACGCGCACAGGTGGTGGCGGTTGAAGGGGATAACGTGCTGGTGCAAACACAGCGCCAGTCCAGTTGTGGTGGCTGCGCGGTGAAATCCGGCTGTGGCACCTCGGTGCTGGCTGGCATTGTCGGCCAGAAAATGACGCAATTGACCTTGCCCAATACACTGGGCGCCAAACCCGGCGATGAAGTCTTGCTGGGCATGGCTGAACATGCCCTGGTTGCCGGCTCATTACTGATGTATGTGTTGCCCTTGTTGATGTTAATGCTGGGCGCACTGGGGGGTGAGTTGCTGGTAACACAACTGGGAATGGATGCAGAGTTGACACCCATAGTGGGTGGCGTGCTGGGCTTTGTACTGGCGATATGGCTGGTGCGTGGTTTGTTACGCAAATCCGCCACCGGCAGACATATGCAGCCTGTGATGTTGCGCATTATTGCCAGGTAACAATCGGTTTTATGCAGGCAGTTATCTCAGGTACTTCAAAACCGGATTTTCATCCCCATATGCTGATCCGACTTCTCTCGTTGAATAAACGCATCAAGTAAACGAATTTAAATGACAGGAGGCTTTATGCTGTTGCGCCGTTTTTATTTTTCCATGTTGTTGTGCATGCCGTTGCTGGTGAGTGCTGGACCGTCTTTGCAATTACCGGATTTCACCACACTGATCGAGGCCAGTAGCCCGGCCGTGGTGAATATCAGCACCAGACACAAGGTGGATCGCGGTCAGATGAATCCTTACAACATTCCCGAAAATTCACCGTTCGGTGATTTGTTCCGCCATTACTTTGGTGAAGGCGGTATTCCACCGATGGAGCGCGATGCCCTGTCGCTGGGATCAGGCTTTATTATTTCGCAGGATGGATACGTGGTGACCAACCACCATGTGGTGGCTGAGGCCGATGAAATTCTGGTGCGCCTGTCGGACAAACGTGAGTTCCCGGCCGAAGTCGTAGGTAGTGATAAATACACAGACGTCGCCTTGCTGAAGCTCAAGGCCACTAATTTGCCGGTGGTGCAAATTGGCGATGCCAATACCATCAAGGTGGGTGCCTGGGTGCTGGCAATCGGTTCGCCATTTGGTTTTGATCACAGTGTGACGGCCGGCATTATCAGCGCCAAGGGTCGTAGCCTCCCCAATGCCAACTATGTGCCGTTTCTGCAAACCGACGTGGCGATTAACCCGGGTAACTCCGGTGGCCCCCTGTTTGATCTCAATGGCAAGGTGATTGGTATTAATTCACAGATCTTTAGCAGCACCGGTGCCTCCATCGGTTTATCTTTTGCTATCCCCATCGATGTGGCCATGGACGTGGTGAAGCAGCTGAAAGAAAAGGGCGCCGTCAGCCGTGGCTGGCTCGGCGTGCAAATCCAGGAAGTGACCGTTGAAATTGCCGAGTCCTTTGGGTTGAAAAAACCCATGGGGGCACTGGTGTCACAGGTGATTGAAAATACCCCGGCCGAAAAAGCCGGTATTCTGGCCGGTGATGTGATTGTGCAGTTTAATGGTGAGGATATAGCTGACTCTGCCAGCCTGCCGCCGTTAGTAGGGCGTGTCCCACTGGGGGCTTCTGCCAGGGTGAAAGTGTTACGCGAAGGCCAGTACAAAACCCTGACAGCGACCATCGAACAGCTGCCATCGGATGAGCGCCAGGCCGACGCTCGCCGGCCAATAATGAATAATCGCCTGGGTATCGAAGTAGTTGATCTGGATAAGGCAGAGCGCACGCGCCTGAAGCGCGGCGTGCGTATTGAACGGCTGGCCACCAATGGCCTGGGTTATCAGGCCGGGTTACGCGCGGGTGATCTCATCCTGCAAATTAACCGCGTGGATGTTAAGAATGCCGTTGATTACCGTGAGCGCGTGGCCAAACTGCCGGTGGGGCGTTTGATTCCATTTCTGGTACAACGCCAGGGTATGGATCAGTTCCTGGTTATAAAAATACCTCAGGAATGAAGCCTCAACTAACCGTTTATATCCGTCATGGCTGCCATTTGTGCGAAGACCTGCAGCAGCAGTTGCAGGTCTTGCAGGCCAGCCATGATTTTGATTTTTTTACCGTGGATGTAGACGCTGATCCTGTAATCACGCAACAATACGCCGCCCTGGTGCCAGTGGTGGTGCTGGGGGATAGACAAATTTGTCATTACTTTCTGGATCAGGCTGCGCTGTTAAAGGCCTTGGCTGACATAAACCCCCTGTGAAAAACATACGAAACTTTTCAATCATTGCTCATATTGACCACGGCAAATCAACGCTCGCTGACCGCATTATCCAGATGTGTGGCGGCCTGACTGACCGTGAAATGTCCGCTCAGGTGCTGGATTCCATGGATCTGGAGAAAGAGCGTGGCATCACCATCAAGGCCCAGAGTGTCTCACTCGACTTCAAATCAAAAGATGGTCAGACCTATTTACTGAATTTCATCGATACCCCCGGTCATGTCGATTTTTCCTACGAAGTGTCGCGCTCGCTACAGGCCTGCGAAGGTGCCTTGCTGGTGGTGGATGCTTCGCAGGGGGTGGAGGCACAAAGTGTGGCCAACTGTTACACCGCCATTGATCTGGGGCTGGAAGTGGTGCCGGTGCTGAACAAAATTGATTTGCCGGCGGCGGATCCGGATCGTGCCGCCAAGCAGATCGAAGACGTGATTGGTGTTGA
>JACPVK010000173.1 GCA_016191795.1 Gammaproteobacteria bacterium | reverse complement strand
CGCTAACTGTTCACGGTGTCCTGCAATGTTGCAGGATGTTGTTCAACTAACCCTGTCATCCATTTCTTTTGTTGGCCTAATTAATAATTAGGGGATAGACAGTTATTGTGGAAATCCAACTCATGTCCGAAAGTTTTGCAGCACTCTTTGAAGAAAGCCTTAGAAACACCGAAATAAATGTCGGTTCCATCATGACCGGCACAGTCATCGATATGCGCGATGGTTTTGTTACTGTTGCTACCGGTTTGAAATCTGAAGGCATAATCCCCGAATCACAATTCATGAACGAACTTGGCGAAATTGAAGTCAAGATCGGCGATGAAATTGAAGTAGTACTGGAAACAATTGAAGACGGCTGGGGTGAAACCCGCTTGTCACGCGACAAAGCCAAACGTGCCAAAGCCTGGCGTCGTCTGGAAAAAGCACACGATGCCAATGACATTGTTACCGGCATCATCACAGGTAAAGTTAAAGGTGGTTTCACCGTTGAGCTGGGCGACATTCGTGCGTTCCTGCCAGGCTCACTGGTTGATGTACGTCCGGTTCGCGATACCGCTTACCTCGAAGGTAAGGAACTGGAATTTAAAGTTATCAAACTCGACCAGAAACGTAACAACGTTGTGGTTTCACGTCGTGCCGTGGTTGAATCTGAAAGCAGCGTTGAGCGTGATGAATTGCTCAGCAATCTGCAGGAAGGCAAGACTGTTAAAGGTGTTGTTAAAAATCTTACCGATTACGGCGCATTCCTTGATCTCGGCGGTATTGATGGTCTGTTGCATATCACTGATATGGCCTGGAAGCGTGTTAAACATCCTTCTGAAGTGGTTGAGGTGGGCAAAGAAATCGACGTTATGGTTCTTAAGTTCGACAAGGAACGTAACCGTGTTTCTCTCGGCCTCAAGCAGATGGGTGATGATCCATGGAGCGAAATCGCTCGTCGTTATCCGGAAGGTTCACGTCTGTTCGGTAAAATCAGCAACATCACCGATTACGGCTGCTTTGTTGAAATCGAAGATGGCGTTGAAGGTCTGGTACACGTATCTGAAATGGATTGGACCAACAAGAACGTTAACCCTGCCAAGGTTGTAACCCTGGGTGACGAAGTGGAAGTCATGATCCTCGATATCGATGAAGAACGTCGTCGTATTTCTCTGGGTATGAAACAGTGTCAGCCAAATCCATGGGATGAGTTCGCAGCAACCCATAACAAGGGTGACAAGGTTTCCGGCAAGATCAAGTCTATTACTGACTTCGGTATCTTTGTTGGACTGGATGGCGGCATCGATGGTCTGGTGCATTTGTCTGATCTGTCATGGGATTCAACTGGCGAAGATGTGGTGCACAACTACAAGAAAGGCGATGAGCTTTCTGCTGTGGTGCTCTCTATCGATCCGGAACGCGAACGTATTTCTCTGGGCATCAAGCAAATGGAACAGGATCCGTTCTCTTCCTTTGTGGCCGCCAACGAGAAGGGCAGTACCGTCAAGGGTGTCGTTAAAGAAGTGGACGCCAAAGCCGCTATCATTGACCTGGGCGATGGCATTGAAGGCACCCTGCGTGCATCAGAACTGTCACGCGACCGTGTTGAAGATGCACGCTCTGTCCTGAAGGTAGGCGATAAGATCGAAGCCAAGTTTATTGGTGTAGATCGCAAGTCACGTGCTATCAATCTGTCAGTTAAAGCGCTCGATGCAGATGATGAAGCCCAGGCACTTAAGGACTATAGTAAGTCTTCAAGTGCAACCGGTACATCGCTTGGCGATTTGCTGAAAGAGAAAATGGATGCTAATAAAGGTTAAGTAAAACAGGAATAACTCAGGTCATGGATGACCTGCCTTTAAATGAAGATACAGGTTGTAACCCTTTATACAGGAATTCAATATGTCCGGTGACGTAACGAAATCGATGATGAAATCCGAGTTGATTGAGTTGATGGCGCGCAAGCAAAATCATCTGGCGTATAAAGATATTGAGCTGGCTGTTAAAAGCATGCTGGATCAAATGAGCGATGCCCTGGCTGTTGGCGAACGTATCGAAATTCGCGGCTTCGGCAGCTTCAGTTTGCATTTTCGTCCTCCCCGTGCTGGCCGTAACCCGAAAACCGGTGACTCGGTTGCTTTACCGGGTAAGTACGTACCGCATTTCAAGCCCGGCAAGGAATTAAGAGAACGGGTGAATGATTCTTTGTCAGAAACATCCAAATAGTCTCTGATTTCGTCCTGCCATGCTAACCGGTTTAAACGGAATACCACGATGATCCGGTATATATCAGGACATGTCTTGTTCAACACCCACACAGCACTCACTGGTATATTCTGTCACTACACCCAACTGACACGGGGCAGATAACAGTGGATTTTTCCTTCTTAAGCAACTTCTTGCTCTGGCAGTGGGCACTGTTACTGGTCATTCTGTGGTTGTTTGTTCAATGGCTGTCATCGCGTTACAAAAATCGTTACCGAAAACGACATCTGCGGTTTTCCCATGATTATTTTCAGGGTCTTAATTACCTGCTCAATGATGAACAGGACAAGGCGCTGGAGATTTTTTTACAGCTGGTCGAAGCCGACTGGAAAACCATCGATACCGGCCTGGCCCTGGGCAATATATTTCGCCGCAAGGGTGAAATAGACAAGGCCATTAAATTGCATCACGATTTATTGTCACGACCTTCTCTGCCTGCCGAATACAAATCAAAAATATTGCTCGAGCTCGGTCGCGACTATTTGCTGGCCGGTTGGCTGGACCGTGCCGAAGGCTTGTTTACCGATATCGCTAAAGATGATGTCTATGCCTGCGATGCCTTGCATTATCTGATGGATATTTATCAAAAAGAACAGGAGTGGCGCGCAGCGATCGATACCGGTTGGGAATACCAGAAATTGTGCAAAAAGGATGAGCGTCCCCTGATCGCACAATTTCATTGTTCGTTAAGCGAGAAATTATTAAAGCAAAACAACCGCAGTGATGCTGAAGCACTGGCTGCTCAAGCCTTGTCTGTCGATCCCGGATGTGTTCGCGCATCGATTATTTTGGGTGAGATAGCCATACAGGACAGGCAATACCAGAAAGCGATTATCTTGTTACAACAGGTAGAGCAACAGAACAGCGTTTACATCCCACTGGTTATAGATAAGCTGGCGGAATGCTACAGAGAGCAATCAGATCTGAAAACACTTATTGCCTATTTGCGCGGTGTTGAGAATCGAACAGAAAAGCTCGACCTGGCATCGGCTTTGGCCAGGCTTATTTACGAAGCGTATGACAAATCTTCCGCAGTCGAATATTTATCGGCGCGCATGCTGGTTAATCCAACGCTGGATGGCATGAATACCTTGCTCGAGCTGAAAACGACTGAAGATGATACGGCGCAGAATTTCATGCCGCAAATAGTTAAAAACCTGTTAAAAAAACAACCCATGTACCAATGTCATAAATGTGGCTATGCCGCCAATACTCACTACTGGTTATGTCCGGGATGTCAGACCTGGAGCGGTATGCGCCCCAGAATTATTAATAATAAAACCGGGTTAATGTATGAATGATCCAAAGATTTTAGTGGCACTGGATTATCCACAACAACAACAGGCTATCGAACTGGTGGCGCAACTCGATCCGGCCATGTGCCGCCTCAAGGTTGGCAAGGAAATGTTTACCCGTTTTGGACCGGTATTCATTGAAAAATTACAGGCCCGTGGTTTTCAGGTGTTTCTTGATCTCAAGTATCACGACATACCCAATACAGTGGCGGCAGCCTGTGCGGCCGCGGCTGATCTGGGTGTGTGGATGATTAATGTGCACGCCCTGGGTGGTCGACGCATGATGCTGGCCGCAGCAGAAGCACTGGCAAAAAAATCTCAGCCGCCGTTGTTAATTGCCGTCACGGTATTAACCAGCATGTCCGGAGATGATCTCGCCGATCTGGGTATTAAACGTTCACCGGCCGAACTGGCACTATCTTTAGCTGTGCTGTCAAAAAATGCCGGGCTCGATGGTATTGTTTGTTCAGCGCAGGAAGCAGCAGGCATGCGCCAGCAACTGGGAAAAGATTTTATACTGGTCACCCCCGGTATTCGCCTGGCTGATTCAGCAGCGGACGATCAGCGACGTATCATGACGCCCCGTGCGGCCATGCAATCGGGTGCCAGTTATCTGGTGATTGGCAGGCCGATTACGCAAGCTGACAATCCGGTAGCGGTATTACGTAATATCATCGCCGATATCAGCTAACCATGGAAATTGATTTCTGGAAACAACGCTGGCAGGAAAACCAGATTGGTTTTCACCTGGATGAAGTCAACCCTTTACTCGTTAAATACCACTCTGCATTAAATTTACCCCGGGGTTCACACGTGTTTGTGCCCATGTGTGGCAAATCTCTGGATTTGCTGTGGTTACAGCGCGCCGGTCATTATGTGACGGGTATTGAGTGCAGTGAGCTGGCAATACAGTCATTTTTCACCGAGCACAAGTTACCGGTTAAACATTTACCTGATCCGGTATTGCATTCCTACAGGTCAGATGAAATCCATCTGTTACACGGTGACTTCTTTGATCTGCCATCATCCATGCTGGCCGATGTGGCTGCCGTGTATGATCGCGCGGCCCTGATCGCACTACCGGAAGCGATGCGAAAACGTTATGTGGCAAAACTCATTGAGCTGCTGCCGCAAGATGCTGTGATGTTGTTAATCACGCTGACATACAATCAATCAACTATGTCAGGTCCACCATTTTCAGTATCTGAAACTGAAGTGAGAGACTTGTATGGCAAGTGTTATGAAATTCGCCTGTTACAGCAGACAAATATACTTCCGGAACAACCCAGATTCGCGCAACGCGGCCTGGAGTCCCTGCTTGAAACGGTGTATCTACTACAGCCGAAATAACCCTCCCTGGCTTGAATCAGACAATTAACTCAACTAGATACTAAAGGAACTGGTTATCTTCATCCTTACTCCCCCTGAGGTTATTTATGATTAGCATCAAGATGGAAAAAGTACTGGATAGTCTTACTTCCAATTACATGCCGTTCACCCTGTTGTCCAGGGAACGTATTACAGAGGTCGTCAATGTTGTTCGCTTTATCGAGATGCGTGAAGGCGAAATTTTTCAAATTACCGGCGGTCGTGGCAAAGATTATCTGTATGTCATCGAAGGCTCCCTGAATGTGATCACCCATGGCGACGTGCGTCACGTCAAAGGGCCGGAAGAAACCCGTAAGGCACCCATCATCCTGCAATCCATGCCTGCGACCAGCACTATCGTCGCCCGCAGTAATACCATCATTTGCCACGCTGATCGCAGCATGCTGGATGACCTCATTTCATGGGATGAAATGATTCATATGATGGAAGATACCAATGAAGGTCTGGCTGAACAGATGGAACAGGTCAGGAATTCGCTGGTTTTCCGGCGTATGCCGCTTGAACTGGTTGAAATGGCTTTTGCCCGGATGAAAACAGTACAGCTCAAAAAAGGGGAATCAGCCGTCAAGCAGGGTGAAGAAGGCAATTCGTACTACATCATCACCCGGGGTTCTGCCGATGTCATGCAGACCGGGGTTTATGACAGCAAGCCAAAAAAGATTGCCGAGCTCAAGGCGGGCGATGCGTTTGGCTGTGACGCGCTGATTTCAGGCGCCACCCGCTCCGAGACAGTCGTGATGCGGGAAGACAGCACTTTGTCAGTACTGAACAAGAAAGATTTTGAAGAACTGGTGAGTAATCCGCTGATCAAGACCGCCAACCAGAAGGTTGTGAAGTCTATGCTGGAAACCGGTTATGTGCCGATTGATGTTCGCTATCCCGAGGAATTCGATGAAGGGCATATTCCCGGTGCCAAATTGATCCCGCTGTTTGAGCTGCGTAACCGTATCAGTGAACTCGACAGAAAACAAAAATACGTTGTGTACTGCCATGGTGGCAGCCGGGCCGCCGTGGCGGCACTGGTGCTGACCCAGAATCAGTACGATGTGGTGTCGCTGCTGGGTGGCCTGCGTGACTGGGAGTATGACGTGGCGACGGTGTGAGGCCTGTTTGACAGGCAATAAAAAAGCCACCTTGCGGTGGCTTTTCTGTTACTGACCAACTGACAAATTATTGTGCAGCAGGAGCAGCGCCGTCTGTAGCAGGAGCAGCTTCCATAGGAGCAGCTGCGTCTGTAGCAGGAGCAGCTTCTACAGGAGCAGCAGCTTCAGCAACAGGAGTTTCTTCTACAGCAGGAGCAGCAGCTTCTTCAGTAGCTTGTTTTTCGCAAGCAGCAGCCATCATAGCGATAACAGCGGCCAGAGCCAGAGTCTTGATCATGTTCATATGTAACCTCAAAAAGTTAGGGAGCCACAGAAAAGGGGAGAACTGTGGCGCGCGAAATATTACAGTTGGCGAGACGCCAGGCCAATAGGATAAGGGGTAAATATTTTTTTGCAACAGCTATCTGCCAACATATTGCTTTTTTTATTCAGTTGTGAGGACGCGCAAACTGTCCAGGACGCCCAGTTTCTCAAATTCGGTCATTTGGGTTCCGTCATTTGGCTGATTTTGTGTTTTTGACGGGCGAACTGGCAAAGCTTTTTCATCAACCGGTCATTAATACTGTCTTTTTCAAATCCGCCATCGGCCAGCTCTTCACCGGCGGGTAAACCGGTAAGGATTTCCAGAGCCTCCTGATACTGCCTGACCGGATAGATATGGAATGTACCCTCGGCAATGGCATCCACCACGTCCTGGCGTAACACCAGGTTATTCACATTGATGTCGGGAATAATGCATCCCTGGGTGCCATTGAGCCCGCGATGCCGACAAATATCAAAAAAGCCCTCAATCTTTTCATTGACACCACCAATGGCCTGAACAAAGCCTTGCTGGTTAATGGAGCCGGTGATGGCAAAGGATTGTTTCAAGGGTATGTTGGTGAGGGCAGATATCAATACACACAATTCAGCCAGTGAGGCACTGTCACCATCGATACGCCCATAGGATTGCTCAAAGGTGATGCTGGCAGAAAAAGATAAGGGTGTATCACGCGTGTAGCGGCTGGCAAGTAGTGCCGAGAGTATCAGTACGCCTTTATCGTGTATGGAACCACTCAAGTCGACTTCGCGTTCGATGTTGATTATTTTGCCATCACCCAGGTGTACGGTGGCCGTGATGCGCGATGGTTGACCAAAACCGTATTTGCCGACTTCAAACACCGACAGCCCGTTAATCTGACCTATGGCTTCGCCATCGGTATCAATTAATAACACGCCATTTTGAATATCCTGCTGTATCAGTTTTTGTATGCGTTCGGTACGGCCAATTTGCGCATTGATCGCCTGTTGAACATCTTCTGCCGTGATGTGAGTGTGTGCTGCCTGCATTGCCCAGTATTGGGTTTCAATTAACAAATCATCAATGGTGCGTAACCGGGTGGATAATCGGCCGGCGTTCTCTGCCATACGTGAGCCAAATTCAATAATGCGTGCCACGGCATCGGCGGTGAGTGCCTTGAGACCGAACTTGCGTGCGCGTGAAGCAATCAGTCGCGCATATTGCAGCATATTGTCCTGGCTGCGCTCAATCTCTTCATCAAAATCGGCTTCCACCTTGAATAGCTCGGGAAAATCCGGATCCATTTCGTGTAACAAATAATAGGTTTCGCGATTACCCAACAGCAAGACTTTGGTTTTAAGCGGAATCGGTTCCGGCTCCAGTGTAATCATGGTGTCGGTACTGAGCATCTGGTCTAGCGATTCAATTTTTACTTTTTTGGCATAGAGCGCCCGCTTTAATGCATCCCAGGCATAAGGCATGGTGAGAATCTTGTGTGCGTCGAGTATCAAATAACCTTCGTTGGCTTCCAGCAAGGCGCCTGCCTTGATCAACGTGAAGTTGGTATTGGGGCCGGCACTGCGGTTTTCATATTCGATACGGCCAACCAGATTGTGATAGGTTGGATTATCCAGATAAATAACCGGCGCACCCTGTTGATGACTGCGATCGACCAGCAAATTTACCTGGTAGCGTTGCAGTGCATTATCAGACTTCGACGTGTCGTGTTCGGTTTCGTCATCGGTATCGGTAAAGTCTTCCAGATGATCCAGCACATCATCCTGCACGCCCTTGAGATAATTGGCGACTTCCGGCAATGTTTTATAACGTTTTCTGACATCTTTAAT
>JACPVK010000180.1 GCA_016191795.1 Gammaproteobacteria bacterium | reverse complement strand
AGCGTTATCTTGTCGGATACACTGCTGATATCTTCGAGTAAAGCACGTAACTCGCGTGCCTTGATGCTGTCATCGAGCGATGCCACCAGTTCAATCGGCGACACCAGTTTTTCCATATAGGCTTTGAGTTGGGTCTTGATGTTGCTGTCGAGCATGGTTGTTCTCCAAATGTTGTTGCAATAAAAAAATGTCGTTAATAAAACAGCTTTTTGTTACAGCTGGTAAAAATCCGTTCACTCCTGGATCGCAGGAGTGAACGGGGTAAACGCATCAGGCTTAGATTTTGCCTACCAGATCAAGGGAAGGCGCTAAAGTGGCCGCACCTTCATTCCATTTGGCAGGACATACTTCGCCAGGATGTGCAGCCACATACTGAGCCGCTTTCAATTTACGCAGCAGGTCGGCTGCATCGCGACCAATACCGCCGGCCGTGACTTCAAACGCCTGAATACGGCCTTGTGGGTCGATTACGAAAGTGCCGCGTTCGGCCATGCCTGCTTCTTCGATCATGACGCCGAAGTTGCGAGTAATAGTGCCGGTTGGGTCACCCACCATCGGGAACTGAATTTTGGCTATGGTTTCAGACGTGTCGTGCCAGGCCTTGTGCGTGAAGTGGGTGTCGGTAGACACGGCATAAATTTCCACGCCCATTTTCTGGAACTTGCTGTAATTGTCAGCCAGGTCGCCGAGTTCAGTGGGGCATACAAAAGTGAAGTCGGCGGGATAGAAAAACACCACAGACCACTTGCCTTTCAGGTCGGCATCCGACACCGGGCTGAACTTGCCGTTGTGAAACATGGTGGCATTGAAAGGTTTGATTTCTGTGTTGATCAGGGTTTGCATAAATAGTCTCCAGGGTTATTGATAGTTGGTTAAATACATCTGACGGGGAGAAATATATGCGACAGCAATCAATTAATCTAATTGATTGTTATTAACACAGTGATAGGTATTCTTAATCGATAAGGGGGTTGGTTGTTAAGCGGCCGGCTTAATGGCTGCCTGGCAGAAGTGGCCGTCATGACAGGCCGTTACACCGGGCCGGAGCCCGGCTGATATACCCTGGTGGGTAGTCGACTTCATCCTTGCCGGAAGGCAATGCGAGTAAGGCCCAGGGTCGGGTACCAATGCTACTTACTTAAGGAGGCGTCTAGTGGGAGCGGGCCATGCCCGCGACTTCTTGATCAAAAGCTGAAGTCCGCAAATGCGCTGCTCCTCGGCAACCGCTCCATGTGTTGCTCTACCTCCTGTGACCACATGGATGTGGGAAATGCCAAAGCGATGATGGAACATCGCTGGCCATCCATGCAGTCGTGCGTTGTTCTCGGCAATTGCTCCTGCATTGCTCTACCACCTCCATCCATGGAGGCGTACCTTCCGCTATCCATGGCGGTCGCTGCGCTCGCGGCATTCGCACATCCATGTGTATCACGCAAATGAACGCTAATAAAAACAAAAGCTTTTGTCTTATTTGCGTTCATTTGCGGACTCATTCTTTTATAGTTTTGTCGCGGGCATGGCCCGCTCCCACAGTCTTAAGTAAGTGCCATTCGGCTCTAACTCTGGGCCTTTCTCTCATTGCCTGCCGGCAAGGCATGGAGTCAACTGCCCGCCAGGGTGTATAACCGGGCTCCAGCCCGGTGTAGCGGCCTCTAGAGGCCACCCACGCCATGCAGCCATTAAGCTGATCTCTAAACGCCCGCCCCCTTATCGATTAAGAATACCTATCACTGTGTTAATTACAATCAATTAGATTAATTGATTGGTGTCACTTATATTTCTCCCCGTCAGATGTATTTAACTAACTATTTATCAACCCTGGAGACTATTTATGCAAACCCTGATCAACACAGAAATCAAACCGTTCAATGCCACCATGTTTCACAACGGCAAGTTCAGCCCGGTGTCGGATGCCGACCTGAAAGGCAAATGGTCTGTGGTGTTTTTTTATCCCGCCGACTTCACGTTTGTATGCCCCACTGAACTGGGTGACCTGGCAGACAATTACAGCAAGTTCCAGAAAATGGGCGTGGAAATTTATGCGGTGTCTACCGACACCCACTTCACGCACAAGGCCTGGCACGACACGTCTGAAACCATTGCCAAAATTCAGTTCCCGATGGTGGGTGACCCAACCGGCACCATTACCCGCAACTTCGGCGTCATGATTGAAGAAGCCGGTATGGCAGAACGTGGCACGTTCGTGATTGACCCACAGGGCAAGATCCAGGCATTTGAAGTCACTGCCGGCGGTATTGGCCGCGACGCTAGCGACTTGCTGCGAAAAATAAAAGCAGCTCAGTATGTTGCATCACATCCGGGTGAAGTATGCCCGGCAAAATGGAATGAAGGTGCGGCAACTTTGGCGCCTTCTCTTGACTTGGTCGGCAAAATCTAAACCTGAAATATTAACCCCGTTCACTCCGACTAATCAGGAGTGAACGGATTCTTTACCCGCTGTAACAAAAAGTTGTTTTACGCAAAACAATTTTTTATTGCAACCACATTTGGAGAACAACCATGCTCGACAGCAACATCAAAACCCAACTCAAAGCCTATATGGAAAAACTGGTGTCGCCGATTGAACTGGTGGCAACACTCGATGACAGCAACAAGGCGCGTGAATTACGTGCGCTACTTGAAGACATTGCCAGCGTATCCGACAAGATCACACTGCTGGAAAATGGCCATGACGCACGTTGCCCGTCGTTTTACATTCGCAAGCGTGGTGATACGGCACGCATACGCTTTGCCGGTCTTCCCATGGGCCATGAATTTACTTCATTAGTTTTGGCATTGTTGCAGGCCAGCGGTTACCCGCCAAAGATTGATGCCGATGTCATCGAGCAAATTAAAAACTTGCCGGGTGAATATCGTTTTGAAACCTATATATCCATGAGCTGCCACAACTGCCCGGAAGTGGTGCAATCGTTGAACACGCTGGCGGCATTAAACCCCAACATTCAGCATGTCATGATCGATGGCGCCCTGTATCAAAATGAAATTAATGATCGGCAGATTATGGCCGTACCCAGTGTCTTCATGAATGGTGAAGCGTTCTCACAAGGTCGCTTGGGAATTGCAGAAATTCTCGCCAAACTCGACACCGGCGCCGAAGAGCGCGAAGCGGTAAAACTGGCGCGCAAGGAACCGTTTGATGTGCTGATTGTGGGTGGTGGCCCTGCCGGTTCTGCGGCGGCGGTATATGCTGCACGCAAGGGCATACGCACTGGCCTGGTGGCAGAACGTTTTGGCGGTCAGGTGATGGATACATTGGCTATAGAAAATTTAATTTCGGTACCGCATACCGAAGGCCCGCAACTGGTAAGGGCACTGGAGCAACACGTTAAAGAATACGATGTGGATATCATGAATCTGCAACGCGCCGCAGCACTCATACCTGCCGAAAACGGCGGCCTGCATGAAATCAGGCTCGCCAACGGTGCCGTGCTTAAAGCCAAAACACTCATACTGGCCACCGGTGCACGCTGGCGCGAAATGAATGTGCCCGGCGAACAGGAATATCGCGGCCGTGGCGTCGCTTATTGCCCACACTGTGACGGCCCTTTATTTAAAGGTAAACGTGTAGCGGTAATTGGTGGCGGTAACTCCGGCGTTGAAGCGGCTATTGATCTTGCCGGCATCGTTGCACAGGTGACCTTGCTTGAGTTTGCCGACACCTTACGCGCTGATGCGGTATTGCAGAAAAAATTATTCCGCCTGCCCAACGTCACCGTTATACAGACTGCACAAACTTCTGAAGTCATCGGCAACGGGGAGAAAGTTAATGCACTGCTGTACACTGATCGAAAGAGTGGCATGAGTCACCGCATCGAACTTGAAGGTATTTTTGTGCAAATTGGATTGCTGCCTAATACCGACTGGATGAAAGGCACAGTGGAACTCAGCCGTTATGGTGAAATTCAGGTAGATGCACGCGGTCAAACTAACGTGCCCGGTATTTTTGCCGCAGGCGATGCCACGACCGTGCCTTTCAAGCAAATTATCATCGCCATGGGCGAAGGCGCGAAAGCCAGTCTGGCAGCATTTGATCATCTGATTCGCAGCGCCACACCTGCTTGACAGATATAGATCAAGAGATCATTAACCTTGTTATTTTAAGATGCGATAGCTCCATCCTTAATCAGTTATTAACCGTTAGGAGACCAACATGTCAAAAAAAACAAATAAAGGTACAAAAATAGATATTGGAATTTCTGAGAACGACCGCGCCAAAATCGCAGAAGGCTTATCCGGATTATTAGCCGACAGTTACACCTTATATCTAATGACACATAACTTTCACTGGAATGTGACGGGTCCCATGTTCAACACATTACATATTATGTTCATGGGACAATACACGGAACAATGGAACGCTCTGGACATGATTGCAGAACGTATACGCGCCCTGGGATATCCTGCACCCGGCACCTATAAGGAATTTGTCAAACTGGCGATTATCGAGGAAGTGGAAGGCACACCAAAAGCTCTGGAAATGGTTCAGTATCTGGTCAAAGCACAGGAAGCGACAGCACGAACTGCCCGCAGTATTTTCCCGGTTGTTGAAAAAGCCAACGACCAGCCGACGGCTGATTTGCTAACCCAGCGGCTCGACGTTCATGAAAAAACCGCTTGGATGTTGCGCAGTTTACTGGATGAATAAGCACACTCAATACAGATTTTAATCAGGCCGCTTCCTGATCATGCATTTATCTACCCTCACTGGCCAGGTATTATCAGGACACCCACGATAAGGCTATTAACGTGGGTGTCCTGTTAATTTGCCGATAAGGCTATTAACGTGTAATTTTTGTTGTGGGTGTCCTGTTAATTTTGTTGTTGTGGGTGTCCTGTTAATTTTGTTCGGCACCTATAAGGAATTTGTCAAACTGGCGACTATTGAGGAAGTGGAACACCAAAAGCTCTGGAAATGATTCAGTATCTGGTCAAGGCACAGGAAGCGACAGCACGAACTGCCCGCAGTATTTTCCCGGTTGTTGAAAAAGCCAACGACCAGCCGACGGCTGATT
>JACPVK010000172.1 GCA_016191795.1 Gammaproteobacteria bacterium | reverse complement strand
TCATTAACGTAAGTCTCTGCAGTATTGCGCTAAGCCCGGCGCATGCCCGCTTGCCTCCCTGAGCGGGCGTTTTGAAACCGGTCTTCCCCAAGCCGGTTTCCACTTGTCCCCGGCCCGAAAGGGTCGGGGCATTTTTTTAGGTGGTCGATGATTCGGGTACTGATTTGAGTTCCAGCCAGTCGTTGAGCACAGCTTCCAGTTCGTCTACGCCCACTTTATTCAGTGATGAAAACATCTGTACGGTTGCAGTCGGTGCTTCCGACTTCAATGTCCTTCTTACCTGTTGCAGAGCATTGGCCGCAGCTCCACGACTGAGCTTGTCAGATTTGGTGAGCAAGATGTGTACAGATTTTTTGTAATGCAGGCACCAGTTGATCATGCGCCAGTCAATATCGGTTAGTGGGTGGCGTATATCCATAATGATAACCAGCCCACGCAAGCTGGGACGTTCACTGAGATAATTTTCCATCAGCTTTTGCCAGCCCATACGTACTGCCAGCGGTACCTTGGCATAGCCATAGCCTGGCAGGTCAACCAGCCGTCGTTGATCATCCAGATTAAAAAAATTGACCAGCTGGGTACGGCCCGGGGTTTTACTGGTGCGAGCCAGGTTTTTGTTCTGGCACAGTGTGTTCAATGCACTCGACTTGCCGGCATTGGAGCGCCCGGCAAACGCAACCTCGGCAGAACCATCTTTGGGAAATTGCGCTGCCCTGGCGGCGCTGATGTGAAACAGGGCTCGGTGATAGTAGTTGTTCATCGGCGGATGTTAACAGGGGTGCAGGGTGTTTCAAATCTTCGATTCCGGTTTGGGCCCCTGAACGCGTATGCGAAATTGCTGAAATGCCACCATCTGGTGTAGACTTGCGCGACTTTTTTTGGCCGCGCGGCGGCTTCCCAGTGCTGGAGATAACGCAATGAATTCCAAGATATCCATGAACATCATGACATGGGCAGTGGCAGGCTTACTGATGGGCATGCAAGCCCATGCAGTGGCCGGTGATGCCGCGGCGGGTGAAGCCAAGACGGCCATGTGTGCCGGTTGCCACATGCCTGATGGCAACAGCGTGGTGGATATGTTCCCTAAACTGGCTGGCCAGGGTGAGGCATACATCGTAAAACAATTAGCTGATTACAAGGCCGGCAAGCGCACCAACGACACCATGGCGCCTATGGCCATGGCCGTGGCCGATGAAGATATGGCCGATATAGGCGCCTTTTATGCCAAACAGGTATCGACTCCGGTAGAAGCGGCCGACAGCAACCTGGCCCTGGGTAAAGATGTGTATCGTGGCGGTAACATCCTCACTGGCGTACCGGCGTGTATGGGCTGTCATGGCCCGACAGGTCGTGGTAATGCACCCGCCAAATACCCGTCTCTGGGTGGCCAGCATGCAACCTACATCAAGTCACAGCTCAATGCGTTTCGTGATGGCAGTCGTAACAATGACCCTAACGGAATGATGCGCTCTGTGGTTGCTCAGATGAGTGCTGCTGAAATGGAAGCGGTGGCAAATTACATCGCCACACTCAAATAAGCGCACACTGACCTAACTGTGCCTTAGTGCAAAAAAGGGGTGAGATTTCACCCCTTTTTTGTGCCTGTGCCATAATCACGGAACTTTCTGCCCGGCGCTAAATCAGCAGCTAACATCTCACAATCAGGAGCGGCTCATGAAATCTGTTTTTATTAAACGACTATTCTGGATACTGTTATTGTTACCGCTGATGCTGCAGGCCAGGGAATACAAGGAAGGCGTTGAATACATAAAACTGGTAACACCCTTGCCAACGCAGAACGCAGATAAAATCGAAGTTCAGGAATTTTTCTGGTATGGCTGTCCGCACTGTTTCCAGCTTGAGCCCAAGCTTGCTGCCTGGGTGAAGAACAAGCCTGCCAGGGTAGAATTTGTTCGCACGCCTGCACCGCTCAATCCTGGCTGGATGGTGCATACCAAAACATTTTATGCGCTCGAAGCCATGGGACGTGGCGATGAATTTCATGTGGACTTATTCAATGCCATGCATGTTGCCAGAATAAAGCTGCATACACCGGAAGCGATTGCCGATTTCCTGGCTCAAAAAGGTGTGGACAAAAACAAGTTTATCGAAACGTTCAACTCATTCGCTGTAAACATGCGTGCACGAAAATCAGAGCAGCTGGGTAATCAATACAAGATTACCGGAGTGCCCGCATTAACGGTCAATGGTAAATATCTTATCAACACCAATCAGGCAGGCGGTTTTGATGAAGCGTTGAATATTTTGAATTACCTGGTTAACAAGGAAATGGCCGGTAATTAAATTGATCATCACATGACAGTAAAAGGCCAGGTAAATGGCGGACGCATCTTCAGGACAAAGCGCTGATCAGTGGAAAAAAAAGTATTACGATCAGCTCGATCAGCTTGAGCAAAAAGAAAGCGAGTGGGGCAAGCTTGAGTCGCTCCTGAAGCGCACTATCGGTCGCTTAAGCCTGGCGGCAGAAGGTCATCACCAGAGCCTGGACCAGCACATAAGAGATGTGCGTGAAACCGTACGCGAAGCAGTTAATACCAGACGCCTCGAATCTATCCTCGAAAAACTTTCTGCCAACCTGGCAAAAATTGAAGAGAAAAGCAAAGCGCCACCGCGACAAATTATTTCAGTATTGCAATTACTAACCGATACCCTGGAGTTGCCTGCCTCTTGCCGCAAGGAGCAGGAGAAGCTGGCGAAAAAATTAGCCAAAGCAGATGATGACTCTCATGAAATGCTGACCAGAGAATGGCTGGCATTAATTAAATCCGCCCTGCAGTCTCAATCCCCCAGTCAAAATGAAGTTGTAACGGAAAAAGAAAAAAAACCAGGCTTGCTGAATCGTCTGCTTGGCGGTTCCGGTGACGATACAAACGCAGCTGTAAACACAGTAACCCCTTCCTCTACTGTTTTAGCTGCTGGTAACGAGCTGGAAATTTACCGTAGTTGCTTCATAACGTTTCTCGACAAGCTGGATAACACCACATCACCTGATGGCCGCCTGGCCGCCATGCGGGTCATGGCGCGCGATGCGCATGAACGGGTAGAGCTGGATAAACTTTCCGCCAGTCTGGCACTTATGTTGAGTGAGGTTAAATCAGCACCGGCCGCCACGCCAGCGGTAACTGTGTCTACAACCAGAGAAGCCACGGTTAAAGACGATATGCCGTCTATTCAGGAACTGCTCATTAGATTGTTAGAGCAGCTGGTTGTGCCGCAGGATTTATTGGCAGACGTGGAAGTTATGAAGACCCGTCTGGAAAAAGAAACCGCACCTTCAGACTGGCAAAAACTATTAAAAGATGTGGCGATTCTGATTAATTCGATTCGCAGTCGCATGCAGCAGGAAAAAAACGAATTCGAAACCTTTCTGCACCAGATTACCAACCGTCTCAAGGAACTGGATACTTATTTGCAAACAGAAGGCGCTTCATTACAAAAGGCAGAGCAAACAGGTAAGGAATTCGATAACAAAATCAACATCGGCGTGCGTGACATTCGTAACGACATGAATCAGGCAGTGGATCTGGATGGTTTGAAACAAAGTGTGCAAACACGCCTGGACGCCATATCGCAACACATAATGGATTACCGTAGCGCCGAACAAACACGAATTGCCGAAGCACAAAGCAGTGTCAGCGCCATGCAATCGCGCATGAGCTCACTGGAACAGGAAACCCACAATCTTAAAACCGTACTCGTAGAAAAAAATCGCCAGGCATTGTCCGATGCGCTCACCGGTATTCCCAATCGTCTGGCTTATGAACAGCGGGTGCAGGATGAAATTGGACGCTGGAAACGTTTCGGTACCCCTTTGAGTCTGGCCATATGGGATGTAGATTACTTTAAAAAAGTAAATGATACCTACGGTCATAAGGCTGGGGACAAGGTTTTAAAAACCATCGCCCAGTTAATGGCGCAGCGTATACGTAACACCGATTTCATGGCGCGGTTTGGTGGTGAAGAGTTTGTGATGCTGTTGCCCGGCACCAAGGAAGAAGAAACGTTACGTCTGGTGAATGAATTGCGCAAGCAGGTTGAGGAGTGCGGGTTTCATTACCATGGCACGGCGGTAAAGATCACCGTGTCATGTGGCGTCAGCTCCTTTCACAAGGATGATGCGCTGGCGCAGGTATTTGAGCGTGCCGACAAGGCGCTGTACCGCGCCAAAAAGAATGGCCGTAATCAATGTGTGATTGCGGCTGCCAGATCGGATTGATCATATATACTGAGAATCAAACGAATCAAAGGGTCAGACTCCTTGATAAAGGAATCAAAGGGTCAGGAATCAAAGGGTCAGACTCCTTGATAAAGCGCAGTAGGTTGGGCTGCCTAGCCCAACATCTTTATTGATTGTTAATTTATTGTTGGGCTTCGTTACACTCAGCCCAACCTACAAAATGAATCTTTTGTATCAATCTCAGCAGCAACATTGAAAACATTTTTATCTGTTTGTAGACACGTCCGCTTTCGATCTTGTTTGGTCGTCAAAACAGAATGCTAAAAATGACCGTTAAAGGGTGATTTTTGCTAATTCACAGTTCAATCCTGTCAGGCTTTGTGTAATTTCATATTGAGTATGTTCGATACCCTCCGAAGGCCTGCATATAATTATTCAGCAACCGGATACACCCATACCCAGATCTCATCTCTGGCCTTGTCATGCCACATGGCACGTACATGCGCTTTGACTGTTTTATTATTCACTTCCTGCAACACCTGTTTATCGGATGTGACATAGACACGGTCGTTCACTACTTTTTCGTGAATGGTTTGAATACTGCTGATTTCAACGCCATAGCGGGCAGCCAGTCGTTCGCGTGCACGTGCAATAGCCAGTTCTTCCTGATAATAGCGACCCTTCACATGCATGGCCGATGAACCAACGGCACCATCGCCCGGGTTATCAATCCAGTCGGGTGAATCCGGTTTTTTATTATGTCCGCCGCAGGCTGAGAGCAAACTGGTACAAAGCAGTATCAACAGGAATGGGCGCATGAATTTCACAGTAAGTTTTGTGTTGAGATTTCTGTTGTAGATAAATAAACCAGCGATCTATTTAACAGGGTTGATCATGATTGATATTTGCCAATACTTGCGCCCACTTTTTTAATGTATTCACGCGTTTCCGGATAGGGCAAATTACCGCGCATGTGGTTATACATTTGATCAGGTGTCATCGTGTTAATTTTGTTATAGGCGGTTTGCTTCCATTTGTCATAACTGCCATGTTGTGTCTTGTAATATTTTCCGGCAAAGGCGCGTAACACATTGCTCGGCCCGGTGTTGTAAGCGGCAATACTGGCCCACATGCGCGATTGAGGGTTATCAATGCCGGCCAGTTGCACATAATATAAACGGTTGAGATAAGCCGAGCCGAGCTCTATGTTGTTTGTGGGATTGTATAAATAAGTGTCACTTACAACTTTGTCCTGATTGTAAACGTAACGATAAGCTTCACGCGCACCGCTGGTGGGTACCAGTTGCATCAGGCCAAAAGCAGGTGCCGGCGATTTGGCTACCGGATTGAAATAACTTTCGGTTTCCATGACAGCGAATACCAGGGCAGGTGGCAGATTCTGGCGTTGTGAATGTGCATTCACATCGTTTTGAAACACTACCGCGCGTTTGCGTATATGGTCGGGAACCATTTTCAGCTGAGTGCTGTATACCACGCGATCGACACCATCGTTACCGCGGATATTTTTTGCTGTCGCTGATGCGGCATCACGTGAGGCAAGCTCAGAATAGTTTTGCTGGCTGACGGCGTTGCCCTGATCATCTGCGACCAGATTGGTTAAGATGGCAGGGCCTGTCGAGACTGCTACAGGTTGTTGTGCAATCTCGATCATGGAACGATTGTCAGCACCCTGATTAAGCGTTTTAAAAATTGTGTTAGCAAGCCGGTTACGCGCTTCATCGGGTGAGATATTTTGTTGTGCCGGCACAGCAACTTCTACATTGATAATACCGTTTTCAAAATCCACCACACTGCGGTGGTTAAGATCACCATGAAAACTCACCCAGTTATTAGCTTGTGGCAAGACATTATGTTTACTGCCCCAGACTTTTCCGGTTTGTTTTTTATATTGTTCAAAAGCCGCCAGCAGCTTTTGTTTATAGAATTCAAACTCATCTTTAGCAGAAGCAGTGCCCTGAGTTTGTTGCTGCATATAAGCCTCAAAATCAGATTGGGTGCCAGCGACAGAAATATGCGACATAAATATCAGGCAGCTCAAGAGTAGCAGGCGCATAAGGAATCCCTGTTGATTTCAGTGCAAGGATCATAGCAAACCTGATAACAGACGCGTCAAATCGTGATTGCGCAGCCTGAATATCTAGGCTATGTTTAGCCCCCAGAAGTCACTTAACTCTTATGGAGAGAGCAATTATGAATAAGGTAACCTACCTTGTAGCGGGTGTAGCAATGACTGCCATTCTGGCGGGTTGTGGTAAAGATAAAAAAGAAGAAGTAGCCGATTGCGTATTCCCTGATGCACCGGGCGCAGAAGCTCCGGGCTGGATTTGCGATGAGCCGGTAGAAGGCGTGGAAGTATCAGCTGTGGGTTCTGCTGAAAAAACAGCGGCCGGTAATGACTTCATGAAACAGATGGCCGCTACCTCGGCACGTGTACAGCTGGCACAACGTATGAAAGTGCAAGTACAAAACATGATCAAGCAGTACGTTGAAACCACCGGTGCAGCCGATCAGGAAACCGTGGACAAGGCACTGACCTCTGTTACCAAGCAGATCACCAACGAAACCCTGGTGGGCACAAAGATTTTCAAGACCCGTACCAGCCCTAACGGTAATTTGTATGTGTTGCTGGGCATGGACTCAGCCGGTGTTGAAATCATGGCCAAACAGGCTATCAAGACCAGCATGGGTAACGAAAAAGCCCTGTGGCAGCAGTTCAAGGCACAGAAAGGTCAGGACGAACTGGCGGCTGATATCGCCAAAATGAACCCCTGATAATGAGTGTTGTTGTAGACGGTTCGCACCCAGCACTGGTTTATGCCATGTGTTCCCCCGCTCACTGAGCGGGTGTGAGAGGACCGGAGTCGTTGAGCGACATACTTAACAAAGCCGGTCAGTGACCGGCTTTGTTGTTTCTGAGATAAAGAAAAAGGACGCGTTATGCACAGATTACACACTGCTCTATACACAGCCCTGCTCCTGGCCAGTCTGCCCGTCAGCGCCGCAGACAGATCAGACTTTGAAAAGTGGATGCAGCAGGAGCAAAGCAGCTTCAAGGAATATCGCGACAAGCGCGATCAGGAATTCACCCGTTTTCTCAAATCCCAGTGGAAGGAGATGCAAACCTTTCAGGGCGTGGTACGCGATGAAAAACCCAAGCCCAAAGTGATGCCTGTAGCGCCGATAGTCACGGCGCCCGTGCCGGTTCAGCCACCGGTGGTGACATTGCCAGCACCAGCCCCGAGCAAGGTTCCTGCGCCGGTTACACCCGGTACGGCAGTACCTCAATTACCGGTACCACCCGCGACGCCGGTTCCTCCGACTGCCGCAATACCCGTACCCGATAAAGCACCTGTAATCCCCATCGTAACGGTTCCGCCGATAGCGGCGATACCGGAACCGGTCAAAGTGGCGCCTGTGGCGGTACCTGCCTTGCCCAAAGGCCAGAAGCTGGAT
>JACPVK010000198.1 GCA_016191795.1 Gammaproteobacteria bacterium | reverse complement strand
GTGGTGGCTGCCTGGTTTATGTATCTGGCACAACCGCAATTTGCCGAAACCATGAAACAGCAATTTGCCTTTTTGCACAAAATGCTCGATCGCAAATACTGGGTGGACGAAGTTTATTTTTCATTATTCGCCAACGGTGGACGCAGTGTCGGTAAAGGTTTGTGGAAGGGCGGTGATGTAGCCCTGATTGACGGTATTATGATTCACGGCTCGGCACATGCTGTTACCTGGTTTGCGGGTGTGGCGCGTAAATTACAAACTGGCCGTTTATATAATTACGCTTTTGTCATGATCATGGGTCTGGTGGCATTGCTGTGGTTGTTTGTTAAATGAAGTAGCAAGTTTAAAGTTTAAAGTAGCAAGTAAAAGCTTTTCCATGCTACCTGAAACTTGCTACTTGCCACTTTTCTGCGAATACGCTTAAGTTGTTCGTACTGCGAGCAAATTTAAAAAGAATAGGTATAAGAAATGTTTAGTGATTTGCCCCTGTTAAGCCTGGTTGTCTGGTTACCCATTATTGGTGGCATGGTGATATTGCTGGCCGGTGATCAGGGCGACGCCAGTGGAACCAAACGTCTGGCGCTGATGTTTGCATTAGCTACTTTTGTATTGAGCCTGGGGCTGTATACCGGGTTTGATGCGTCAACGGCCGACATGCAATTTGTTGAGCGTTATACCTGGATACAAACCTACAATATTTATTACCATCTGGGTGTGGATGGTATATCCATGCCGCTGATATTACTCACCACCTTTACCACGGTGATTGTGGTCATTGCCGGCTGGGAAGTAATTAAAGTAAAACCGGCGCAATACATGGCTGCCTTTTTAATCATGGAAGGATTAATGAACGGCGTGTTTGCCGCACTCGATGCCATGCTGTTTTATGTGTACTGGGAAGGCATGCTCATTCCCATGTTTCTTATTATTGGTGTGTGGGGCGGCCCGCGACGTGTTTACGCCACCATCAAGTTCTTTATTTATACCTTCTTCGGCTCCGTGTTTATGCTGGTGGCGTTGATTTACATGTATTACCAGTCTGGCAGTTTCGCCATACTTGATATGCATGTGCTCAAACTGGATTTACACGAACAACTATTAATTTTTGTCGCTTTCCTGATGGCATTTGCCGTGAAGGTGCCCATGTGGCCGGTACACACCTGGTTGCCAGATGCGCATGTGGAAGCACCCACCGGAGGCTCGGTGATATTGGCAGCCATTATGTTGAAAATTGGTGGCTACGGATTTCTGCGATTCAGTTTACCGATAACCCCCGACGCCAGTCACGAGCTGGACTGGGTAATGATTTTGTTATCACTGATCGCCGTGGTGTACATCGGATTTGTAGCACTGGTACAAAGCGATATGAAAAAACTGGTGGCGTATTCATCGATTGCGCACATGGGTTTTGTCACCCTCGGTTTGTTTATTATTTTCCGCATCTGGAGCAACCCGGCCAATGCCGATATTAGCGGCGCCACGCTGGCGGTAGAAGGCGCCATGGTGCAGATGATTTCGCATGGCTTTATTTCCGGCGCATTGTTCCTGATGATCGGCGTGTTGTACGACCGCATGCATTCACGTGAAATTGGCGATTACGGCGGAGTAGTGAATACCATGCCGGTGTTCGCCGCGTTTGCTGTGTTTTTCGCCATGTCCAATGCCGGCCTGCCGGGTACATCCGGTTTTGTTGGCGAATTCATGGTGATACTCGCCAGCTTCAAGGCCAGCTTCTGGTTTGCATTCCTCGCCGCCACCACATTAATACTCGGCGCCGCTTACACATTATGGATGGTCAAGCGCGTGTTCTATGGCGAAATTAAAAACGACAACGTGCGTGCCTTAACCGATATTAATCAACGCGAATTTTTAATCATGGCCGTGCTGGCTGTGGCTGTGTTGGCACTGGGTTTATACCCGGCACCACTGGTCGATATCATGCACGTGTCCGTGGATAATTTGCTGCAACATGTAGCGGTATCAAAGCTGTAATAGCACTGTTGTAGGTGCGACTTCAGGCGCAGAACTTAGTAGGGTGGGTGCAGCGCAGCGAAACCCATCAGATTTTTAAAGAGCTATCTGGTTTGCGAAAGTTGCCCCGCAGCCATAAGCCATTGCCGTAACGTTTGGTTACATCGTGATAATTGTTCGCCCAATAGCGAACCTGAAAATAAAGATATGAGTTATCTATGACACTAGAAATGCTTAATTATTCGGTTGCCTGGCCAGAAATGTTTCTGCTGATCATGGCCTGCGTGGTACTGATCGCCGATGTGTTTACTACCGATGAAAAGCGTCAATCAACTTATCAGCTGTCTCAGCTGACATTGGTCGTCACGCTGTTATTAATCGGTTTTAACAGCAGCGAGCAGCGTGAATATGCCTTCAACGGCGCATTTGTCAGTGATCAGCTGGCCAGTGTGCTGAAATTCAGCGTAGTGGCCATAGTCGGCATTGTGTTTGTTTATTCTCGCGAATATTTATTGCAACGCAATATCTTCAAAGGTGAGTTTTATGTGCTGGGATTATTCAGCACACTCGGCATGATGATTATGATATCGGCCAGCCATTTTTTAAGCTTGTATCTGGGCCTGGAACTGCTGTCATTATCACTCTACGCCATGGTGGCCTTCGATCGCGACAACCCTAATGCCAGTGAAGCGGCGATGAAATATTTTGTGCTGGGCGCCATCGCATCCGGCATGTTGCTCTACGGTATTTCCATGATTTACGGCGTGAGTGGTTCGCTGGATCTACGCCAGGTTGCCGTGGCTATTGCACAACAGCAGCAGCTGAATATTGTCATGGTGTTTG
>JACPVK010000197.1 GCA_016191795.1 Gammaproteobacteria bacterium | reverse complement strand
TCCTGTTAATTTTTCAACGTGGGTGTCCTGTTAATTTTGGGGTGTGGCATTTGTACCAATGATCTATGACGACAATATCAAATCCGCTCATTAACACTACTGCCGTGTATCACAATAGCCGTATCATTTTGTATTTTCATCCTGATTTACATTGTCTTCATTTTCCTGCGCCAGTGCCGAACGAAACTGATCCAGCCTCACCTGAAAATCATCGGCTTCACCGTATTCCAGATACATCGGGTAACGATGATGTGTACCCAGCATTTTTTGCGCGTGCTTGATGGGGCAAAAATATTGCTCGGTACGTGCCGTGATTTCCCGCACATAGGCAATTAATCCGTTGGCGTAAGAGCAATACAAACAATGAAATTTTTCTATGATATTCAAATAGGCCAGATGCTGATGATCAAAGGTGATGTAATCCTTGCGGCGAATTTTGGGAATACCATACACCGGAAAACAGCTGACCTGATAAATCGTGACAAAAATATCCGTTAACACCAGTGGCACAATCATCGAATAAATAATGGGCGCAGTGAGTAAATTTCTCAGTGGTATTGAAAGTAACCATCTGAATATACCCACTTTCAATTTCTGGTGGGCTTCACGAATGGCACATTCAAAGGCGATACGCTTGCCCTGAATGTGATAACTGACACGACCCTTTTGTGCCAGCAAGGCGGCGCGCAGTTCATCTTCAAGGCCGGATATTTGTTGCAGAAGCTTACGGACTTTATCGTTCATGAGGCTGCACCTTTTGCCAGAATCTTAAACCCGGCAGATTCAGAGGCATGACCGGATACAACATGATTATCGTATTACCCGCCTCACAGATGACTCCATAATAACGCTCACACCCGCCGTTTATACGGGCTTGATCAATAATCAAACAAATAACCACCTAAACATCTGGCTTCTGTTATACTGCCGCGCTTCGGCGCCCATCGGTCTGCGCCACGGCCATACTGGCCACTAGCAAGTTGTTATGCCTTCACCGGCCTGCTTTCTGGTTTAATTAATCATTCCTGTCTGGACCGAGCCAGTTTTCATTGAACTATGGCAGACCGGTTCGGAGCAAAATCTAATGTCATTTGAATCTCTCGGCTTATCAGCCGATATCTTGCGTGCGGTTAACGAAAAAGGTTACACCCAGGCGACACCCATCCAGCTACAGGCTATTCCGGTTGTTATGCAGGGCCGCGACATCATGGCCGGCGCACAAACCGGTACCGGCAAAACCGCGGGTTTTACGCTGCCGTTGTTGCATCGTTTGAGTCAAAACATCAAACCCCGCGGCAAGACACGTCCACCGGTGCGCGCACTGATACTGGTGCCTACTCGTGAACTCGCCGCACAGGTTTCTGACAGTATCGAAACCTATGGCAAATATGTACCACTGCGCACCAACGTTGTATTTGGTGGCGTGAGTGTGAGCGCGCAAATGCACAAGCTGCAACGCGGCGTGGATATTCTGGTGGCTACACCGGGACGTTTACTCGATCTTGCCAATCAAAATGCAGTAACCCTGTCGCAAGTGGAAATACTGGTGCTCGATGAAGCCGACCGCATGCTCGACATGGGTTTTATTCGCGACATTCGTAAAATTCTTGCCATGCTGCCCAAACAACGCCAGAACCTGATGTTTTCTGCCACGTTTTCTGACGACATCAAACAACTCGCCGACGGCATTTTGCATAACCCGGCATTGATTGAAGTGGCGCAACGCAACACGGCTGCTGAACGTGTTACTCAGGTTGTGCATCCGGTTGATCGTTCGCGTAAACGCGAATTGCTGTCGCATTTAATTGGCCGCAATAACTGGCAGCAGGTGCTGGTGTTCACCCGCACCAAACACGGCGCCGATCGCTTGTCTGAACAACTTGAAAAAGATGGTTTAACCGCCGCGGCTATTCATGGCAACAAGAGCCAGGGCGCACGTACCCGCGCACTGGGTGATTTTAAATCCGGCAAAATGCGCGTACTGGTGGCCACCGATATTGCTGCACGTGGTATTGATATCGACCATTTGCCGCATGTTGTAAATTTTGAATTACCTAACGTACCGGAAGATTATGTGCATCGCATCGGTCGTACCGGCCGTGCCGGCAAGGAAGGTCAGGCGATTTCACTGGTGTGTATCGATGAACACAAATTGTTAAAAGACATCGAGCGCGTGTTAAAACGCGATGTTAAAAAAGAAGTGATTGCCGGATACGAACCCAATCCTGCGATTCGTGCCGAACCAATCCAGAATGGCCGTTCCAAAATGTCGCCCTCTGCACATCGCTCTTCACAAAACGGCCAGTCTTCACGTCGTGACAGCAATGGTAATCGTGGCAACAGCCATGCACCACGCGGCAATAGCAGTGCTCCGCGTGGCAACGCTAATGCATCACGTGGTGGACAGGGTTCGGGCGGCAGCAACCAGAGCCGGCCGGCACAGAATCGCCGTCGGCCGCATTCGCGTGCGGCTTGATTTAACGCTGTAGTAGGTGCGCCTTCAGGTGAACAACCATCCTTAAAACTGGCCGCGCAT
>JACPVK010000179.1 GCA_016191795.1 Gammaproteobacteria bacterium | reverse complement strand
GGCAAACCATTTTTCAGGGTTTGCATTTTAATCAGGCTGCTGATGGCATCCTGATATAAATGATCAGCGCTGTGTTCATTGAGTTTGTTTAAATAAGGGGTGGAGCCGAGGTCGCTCAATAACATGAACCCCTGTTCCTGGCTGCGCTGGAAAATATGCGGTGCCTGCACGCCAGCGGCTTCGATCATGTGGGCAACGTGAACAAAGGGTTCACAGTTTTCCTTGTCCGGTGGCGCATCCATGGCAACCCAGGTTTGTTGTGCGGTGGTGACGCGAAAATAACGCCTGAAACTGGCATCGGCCGAAGCTGGCGCAACGGTGAATTTGTTGTGGCCCAGAGTTTGTTCCAGCCAGAGCTGGAGTTCGTGTAAACGGATATCTTGATTCATGGCTTACCGGATGTGTTTCAGGTGCGGCATATTAGCAGTTTGTTTAAAAAGGAATAAACATAATCGTGTGGAAATGTCGGAGCAGGTCATGCCCGCGACTGATTGGTTGGCAAAGAAAAAGAAAGCCGCTCCTGCGTATCCTACGCTCGCGGCATTCGCACATCCATGTGCATCACGCAAATGAACGCAAATAAAAACAGGATATTTTTTGTTTTTCATTAGCGTGCATTTGCGGACTCACTTTTTTAATCTTTTTGGTCGCAGGCATGGCTCAGTCTTACAAAATTAATACCGGGCCGCTGCCTGGTTTGTCGCTCTGGCGAGTGCGCGCGATGGCGGCGTATTCAATTTTGAGCTTGCTGTAAACAGCATCCAGTGGCATGCCCAGTATGCGGCTGGTGACGGCGCGAATGACGCCGGCATGTGCCACGAACAATATGTGTTGTCCCTGATGCTGTTGCAGGCGGCGCTGATACACCGCCCATACACGTTCTGCAAAAGGCTCCAGTGGTTCAGCGCCTTGGGGTCGGTTATGCAGTGGATCGTTGATAAAGCGCTGTAGCGCATCACCGTCATTGGCTTCAATGTCTGCCGGGGTGCGACCTTCCCATACGCCAAAGCCAATTTCTTTGAGATTATCTTCAATGCAGCACGGCACCTGGAGTTTTGTCGCCAGGGCTTCGGCAAAATGTCGGCAGCGTGCCAGCGGTGAGGTAACAATGGTTTGCCAGGGCGGAGTGGATGGCACGGCCTGCCACATTTGCTGCCAGCCTTTTTCGCTTAAGGGGTCGTCTACACCGTGGCCTCGGTAACGACGGCCGCCTTCAGGTTCGCCGTGGCGAAGGATATCGAGATTGGTCATAGATAATATTTTTTATTGTGAGAAGAGAAATCGTGTGTCGGGATTCACGCCATCCACCCTATCAAGGTCAGTAAGGCAATGACCGCCAGCCAGATCACCAGGCTGCGAATCACCAGACCGCGCAAGGCGCGTATGCAGAGCAGTTCTTCACCCGGACCGTAATCACGAATGGCGCCCAGCCCGGCATTAATCAGTGTGTGGTAATTGCAGCTGGTGAGATCATTTTGTCTGGGTTTGCTACGCCAGGTCTGGCTGACGTTTTCATAATCACCGGCCAGCGCAAAACTGAATGCCAGCAAATTAACCGGTGCCCATGACAACACGGCCTCGAGGCGACGCGCTGCGAGGATCAGGGTCTGGCTGGGGGAAAAATGCAGGGTGTAGCAGGTCAGGCGATAGAACAGTGCGCCCACCGGGCCAAGCAATACAAACCAGAACAGCACGGCGAACAGTCTCACATTGCTTTGTTGTAACACGCCGTACATGACTTCGGTGGTTTGCAGGGGTAGCTGATCTGCAGCCGGTTTGCCTGTCAGCGTGCTGGCGTATTGCTGTGCCAGGTTATCGAGGCCGGCCTCGCGGGCATGGATATACTGTTTGATGTCACGGTTGAGATTGCTGCCCAGGCTGTAGAGCAGTATGGCCAGCGCAAAGGCAAAACTGAATAAATCATAAAACAGGCCGTTAAGCGCGAATTGCAGCAATGCCAGGGGAATTAATATTGGCAGTAACAGAAAAACGATGGAGGCGGCGCCCTGTTTGTCGATGCCGGGCAGGTGTCGCATCATGGCCTGGCTGTAAATATCAAACCAGCGAAAATTGCGCAGACGATCCATGGCCGAGATCGAGCGTTCGATGAGTAATGCCAGAATAATGCAAACCAGAGCCATGTTAATCCCGAATCAAGCGAGTAATTGTTTGAGTCTTTCCCAGCTGAACGACGGGCCGGGGTCGGTTTTTCTGCCGGGTGCAATATCGCTGTGGCCAGTGATGGCATGAGCGTCTATAGACGGGTAGCAGATACGTAACGCCTTGATAATATATGCCAATTGCTCGTATTGCACGGATTCATATGGCACATCATCACTGCCTTCCAGTTCAATGCCTATCGAAAAATCATTGCAGCGCTCACGACCGCACCAGTTTGACTGGCCCGCATGCCATGCACGTTGATGAAAGGGTACGAACTGAATCACGCTGCCATCGCGTCTAACCAGCAGGTGCGCTGATACGTGCAAATGGCTGATTTCTGCAAAATAGGCATGCTCGTCAGGGTTTAAAGAGTTGGTAAACAGTTGCTCAATATAAGGTCCACCAAACTGATTGGGCGGCAGGCTGATGTTATGTACCACAATCAGTTCCGGCACCCCTGTGCCGGGCCGCTCGTCAAAATTGGGTGATGCTATAAAGCGTGCCTGGTCCAGCAGGCCGGTTTCGGGATCGATTTGCATGATGCTGCCAAGTGTGAATTGCAGCAGATTATAGGTTGTTAGCAGCAAATGTTAATAAAACTGCAAGATATGCCCGTAACACTTGCCGAGCCGGTAGAATAGCTGCCCTGCATGAACTAGTTATTACCGCTATTATCCAACCCATTACATTCTTAGAAGTCGGAATCCAATATGAATCTGTTTAATCGAATCAAGTCTCTGTTGCTGGTGTTATCACTGCTGGTCATGTCGCAGCAGATCTGGGCTGCCAATCCTTTTGGGGGTGGTGATACGGGCGGCATGGGTGGTGGCGACGACATACTCGATCCGGATCAGGCATTCCAGCTCGAAACCCGGGTGGAAAACGGTACGGTCAAAGCCAGCTGGCAAATTGCCGAGGGTCATTATCTGTATCGCGATAAAACCAAAATTCTCGCCGAAGATGCCAGCCTGCAAACCGGCGAGCTAACTACCTCACCGGGTGAAAAAAAGCATGACGAATTTTTTGGTGACATCGAGGTATACCACCACTCTGCTGAGGCAAGCTTGCCGTTGCTGAAGTCTGTTGCCGGATCCTATAACTTCACAATCAAATATCAGGGTTGTTCTGAAATTGCCGGGATTTGTTATCCACCCATCAGCAAGAAGGTGACACTGGATTTGAGTAATGCCGGTGTTGCCGGTGCAATCGGTGCCGGTAACAGTGGCAATGCGGCACCCATGAGTGAGCAGGATCGAATTGCTGAATCGCTGATGAGTGGCAGTTTCTGGATTATTGTTGCCAGCATGTTTGGATTTGGTTTGTTGTTGGCCTTCACTCCCTGTGTATTCCCGATGATACCAATTCTGTCCAGTATTATCGTGGGTCAGGGGCAGGCGCTGACCACGCGCAAAGCCTTCTTTTTATCACTAACTTATGTGTTGGCGATGGCAGTTATCAATACGATTGCGGGTGTCTTGGCAGCAAAGTCTGGTGAGAGTATGCAAATCTGGTTTCAGAACCCGTGGATACTTGGCTCGTTTGCAGTGGTGTTTGTGCTGTTATCGTTATCGATGTTTGGCTTCTATGATTTGCAGATGCCTAGCTCAGTTCAGAGCAGGTTAACGTCCATGAGCAACAGTCAGGAAGGTGGCACTTATATGGGTGTAGCCATCATGGGTTTGCTGTCGGCCCTGATAGTCGGGCCTTGTGTTGCCGCACCGTTATTTGGAGTGCTGATTTATATCAGTATGACGGGCGATCAATTATTGGGTGGTGTGGCGTTGTTTTCCCTGAGCATGGGCATGGGTGCACCGTTAATAGCTATTGGTACTTCTGCCGGCAAGATCATGCCGCGTGCCGGTATGTGGATGGATGTTATCAAGGCCGTATTTGGTGTGTTGCTGCTGGCGGTTGCGATCTGGATGCTGGAACGCATACTACCGGAACAAATCACCATGTTGTTGTGGGCTATGCTGTTTATTGTTTCATCCATTTATATGAATTCATTTGAAACCCTGCCAGCAGAAAGTACTGGCTGGGCACGTTTATGGAAGGGTGTTGGTCTGGTGCTGTTTATTTATGGTGCCATGCTGTTGATTGGCGCTGCCGCTGGTAACAAGGATATGTTCCAGCCACTGAAAGGCGTTGGTGGTGGTCAGGTTGCACAGGCGGCGGCACATATTCAATTTAAACAAATTAAGGGGCTGGACGAATTACAGCAGCAACTGGATGCAGCAAAAGCCCAGGGTAAACCGGTCATGCTGGATTTTTATGCAGACTGGTGTATCTCCTGCAAGGAAATGGAAAAGCTGACGTTTACGGATAGTGAAGTGCAGAATAGTCTCGCAAATATGGTGTTGTTACAGGCGGATGTCACGCCAAATGACGCAAAAGACAAAGAGTTGTATCAACACTTTGGCATTATCGGGCCGCCTGCCATTATTTTTTACAACTCTGATGGTAGTGAGCAACGCAATTTGCGCGTAGTAGGCTATATGCCTGCAGGTGAATTTGCCGCACAGGTAAAAAATGTCAGGTGATATTGTCGTTAGCCTGATCGCCATGCTCAGTCTGCTACCTAAACATTGATGATTAATTGCACATGAAAAAAATAATTATATTTGTACTAGTGTTAGTGGCTGCCGGTGCGGCCGGTTTTGGGCTGCAACGTGTCATGATGAAGCCGGCCGATCTGCCAGCAAAATTACCGGCACAGGAATTCAGTTCAGTACTGGGTAAACCTCGCCCCGAGTTTGCACTGGAAGATCTGGATGGCAACGTACGAAATGTGCGTGAATGGGATGGCAAGGTATTGCTGGTGAATTTCTGGGCAACCTGGTGTCCGCCATGTATTAAGGAGACCCCGCTGCTGATTGAGTTGCAAGACAAATATGGAGACCAGGGCCTGCAGATAATCGGACTGGCCATTGATGATGAAAAATCCGTACGCGATTTTGTAGATACCATGGGTGTGGATTACCCGATAGTAGCCGGTGAACTGGAAGCAATGGAACTGGCGCGGCGATTTGGTAATCGATTAAATGCTCTGCCTTATTCTGCCTTTGTCGATCGTAATGGCGACATTGTACACATCAAGGCCGGGGATATTGAAAAAGAAGAAGCCGAAAAAATTATTCAATCCCTGCTTTGAGTATTTACCTCTATGACCTCAACGCAAGCTATAGGTGTGTTTGATTCCGGTGTTGGTGGCCTGTCTGTAGCAAAAAAAATACGCGAGATGCTGCCGCAGGAAGATATTATTTATATTGCCGATTCGCGTTATGCGCCTTACGGTAACAAACCCCGTCAGTTTATTGAACAACGATCACGTGCGTTGTCCGGTTTTTTACTGGAACAGCATGTCAAGGCCATTGTGGTGGCCTGCAATACTGCAACGCTCTCTGCTATACAACAATTACGCTCTGATTTTACGGTGCCTATTATTGGTGTTGAGCCGGGTATAAAACCGGCGACATTAAATACCCGAACCGGTGTGATTGGTGTCATGGTAACCACGCGAACATCTCAGACTGAAGCGTTTCATGAGCTGGTAAAACGTTATTCAGAGAATGTGAAAATTGAAGTGCAAGCCTGTGATGGCCTGGTTGAACAGGTTGAGCAGGGTGATTTAACCAGTAACACAACACGTGCCCTGGTTGAGCGTTATGTAAGGCTGTTACTGGACAAGGGTGTCGATACCATTGCTTTGGGTTGCACGCATTACCCTTATTTAATACCAATCATAAAAGACGTGGCAGAGCCCGGTATTGAGATTATCGAAACCGGGACCGCGGTGGCAAAACAGGTGGTCAGGCGTTTATCAGAAGAAAACCGGCTGACAAGCAAAAAAACTGCCGGCAGCGATATTTTTTACACCACCGGTGATGTAGCGGTGGTTGAACAGATTGTCAGTTATTTGTGGGGCCAACCGGAGAAAGTATTACCGTGCCAGATTTAAACCAGAACCCGGAATGGATTTATTTGTTTGTTGCCCTGATATTTATTATCTCGTATGCACTGTACTCATCATTTTCTCAGTGGAGACATCGTAAGGTATACGATAAAAACATGCAGGATGGT